>WRDG01000209.1 GCA_009783525.1 Defluviitaleaceae bacterium
CCGGCTTTGACTCGTCGGTTTCCGACCGCTTTTCGCGCCTGCCCGTAATTCCGAATAAACCCATATGCCACCGCCTCAATAAAAAACTTCCAACTCGTAGCTGCCGTGCAGCATTTCAATTAAAAAACCTTGATAACATTACGTTTCAAGGCTTTTTCTTTTTTGTGGACCTTATAGACCCGGCAATAAAAACATAATTATTTTCGAACAGACGAAAAAAAATGGACGATCAAAAAAAACGCCGCAGGCATTTTTATGCGCGGAGTTTTTTCAAAAGTCTCCTAAAAAAATGAATCTTGCACTTAATAAAAATGACAACCCTATTTTTGCGGGCTGTCATTTTTATTTTAGGCATGAATAAAATTTTATACCGTGTTGAACGAAGGATAATTTTAAAAAACTTTTATTTAACCGCTACTGTTAAACCAAACCGATTTGAAACGGTTCATTCGGGTTTAAAATGCACAATTTAAACGGCATCAAAAAATATCTTGATAAATTTTTTTTTAATGATTGAATCATATAGTATCAAAAAAAAATTATTTTGTGTAAAATAAGTAGACAATGCTTTAACGTTTGCCGCATAAAGAAACTATTATGCTTTAGACGTTCTGCGAAAATAATTTTTTTGAGCGAAAAAAATTCAAAAAAATTTTAAAGCCATATAAACAGAAGTATCAAAAAGATAAACGGAATCGAGGGGGGCATTATGATCGCAAAAGTTTCTCAGTATGAAAACAAGCTCAGCAATGCGCTTGCCACTATTACAAAGCTGCCGGCCCTGTCAGCGGGAATTTTAAAAGATTCCGCGGATGTAATCGCAAAAATAGGCTGTGAGGCGCTCCGCACGAACCGAGTCGGCATATGGCGCACGCCCGATATGGGAATGACCCTTGTAAGCGTTGTTTATTACGATTCGTCAACAGACGAATACGCCGTGCCGGACAGTTTGGATATGTCGGCTTGCGCGGAATACAGAGCGCTTCTTCAAACAGAGCGATTGGTTATTATCAACGAAGCCTTGGTTATAAACCCGCTTACGCCCATGCTGTACGGGTACGGCCCCCATATACGAGCAATGCTCGACGCTCCAATCCGCATCGGCGGCAAAACGATCGGGGTTGTTTGCATAGAACAGGACTCGAGCGACGAATTTCCAAATAAAAGAGAATGGACTATGGAAGAGCAAAATTTTGCTTCTTCTCTCGCCGATTTTATGGCGCTCGCGCTTGAAAGCTCCGAACGGCGCGCTCTGATGCGCCGAACCGAAACAATGATGAGCAATTTACCCGGCATGGTATACCAGTGTTTAAACGACCCGCCAAACTTCACCTTTACCTTTGTAAGCGAAGGAAGCCTCGCGCTTTCCGGTTATACGCCCGAAGAGCTTATGGGCAACAACGCGCTCAAATTTTTTGACATGGTGCATCCCGACGATGTCGAGCCGTTGGCAAAAGAAAATGAAGTAACTCTCTCGGTCGGATTGCCTCTTGAGACAACTTTCCGTATTGTCATGAAAAACGGAACGGTAAAACACATATGGGAACGAAGCCGCGTAGTCGAAAAAAAACCGGACGGAAGCCCCCGTGTCTTAGAAGGTTTTTATACGGACATTACCGAGCAGAGGAGACTGGAAGCTGCGGAGTTGGCAAACCGCGCCAAATCTGAATTTTTAGCCAATATGAGCCACGAAATAAGGACGCCCATGAACGCCATCCTCGGAATGGCAGACCTCGCCCTTCGCGCCCAACGCACATCCAAATACGAAACCGCCACCGAATATTTAAACAACATAAAAATTGCGGGCAACCAATTGCTGACGATTATCAACGATATACTTGACTTTTCTAAAGTGGAAGCCGGCGCGATCGACCTGATCCCCGAAAAATACAGCCTTTCGTCGATAATCAACGACATAACCACCATGATCCATGTTCGCATCGGCGACAAGCCCCTTGATTTTATTGTCGAAGAAGATGCAGCCATGCCGAAAGAACTGATAGGCGACGCAACAAGAATCAAGCAGGTCGCGATAAACCTGTTGACCAACGCCGTAAAATTTACAAAAGAAGGCCACATTATCTTTTCGATAAGCGCGGAAGCAGTAGGCGACAGCGACGATTGCAAATTAATTATTTCGGTAACAGACACGGGCATCGGAATCAAAAGCGAGGACATACCTTTGCTGTTCGGAAATTTTTCGCAGCTTGACACACGCAAAAACAGAAGCATAGAAGGCACGGGTCTTGGCCTTGCCATAACAAAAAACCTTGTCGAGCTTATGGGCGGCGAAATTACCGTAACAAGCAAATACGGCAACGGAAGCTGCTTCTCGTTTTACGTGATGCAAAAGATCGGAAATCCGAAACCCGTCGTATCGTTTTACCCTGATGACAAGCGCCGGGTAGCAGTCCTTTTGTCGAATAAAACCAAATCCCGCGTATTAACGGACAAAATAAAAAGAATGGGCATTTCATGCGACGAGATAAATAAAACCGATGATATTTGCATGACAAAACATGCCGTCTATTCGCATGTTTTTTTTGATAACAGCCACTTCGAAAAAATAATCAAATCGGATTGTTTCGGCGCGAAATTATTTTTTGTCGCGCACGGACTCGTTGACAGCGAAAAGGTGCAGCCGAACATGCAGGTAGTGCATATTCCGCTTACCAATCTGCTGGTTGCGCAGCTTCTCTGCGAAAGAAACTGCAGCAGCGGCGACGAATATACGGATAACGAGGAAACGACGCTGCTGCTTAATGACGCATATATTTTGGTGGTGGACGACATTGAAATTAATTTGATGATCGCACAGGAAACGCTTATCGCGTTCGGAGGCAAAGTTGACACCGCCGATTCCGGAGCAAAAGCAATCGAGCTTATTATGAAAAACGAATACGACATCGTTTTTATGGATCACATGATGCCCGAAATGGACGGGGTAGACACAACAAAAGCCATCCGCGTCTTACAGAAAGACTCAATCAAAAAGCTTCCCATAGTCGCGCTTACCGCAAACGTGGTAGGCGACGTGAAAGAAATGTTTTTGGAAAGCGGAATGAATGATTTCCTTCCCAAACCGTTGGATATTGAAGAAATCGAACGTGTATTGCAAGAATGGCTGCCCCGCAATAAATGGACAAAGGTAAAAAAATATAAAGCATAAGGGGACTGACAAGCATGTTTAATGATCTTATCGAAAGCCTGACCAACTTAAAAATATTTGAGGGTTCGCTCAAGGATTTTTTACAGGAAATAAGCGTCAGCAGTGTGATCATGTCTATCATCGTAATTTTTATGCTTATCGGTTTGATCGACAAGCTGCGCGGCAACAAGCACGGCTACGGCGAACGGTTCGACGCGGGTTTTCAAGCAATGGGCGACCTTGCGCTTGCCGTGATAGGCATCATCGCGGTTTCGCCGGTGCTGCTGCTGCTGCTCACGCCCGTCGTCTCTCCGCTTTACACGTTAATAGGCGCGTCGCCCGCCATGTTCCCCGGCTCGCTTTTGGCGCTCGATATGGGCGGCTACGCCATGGCGACGCAAATGGCCGGAGACAACGCAGCGGTGGGAAATTACGCGGGCATTATCGTCGCGTCCATGATGGGTATTACGCTGTGCTTTACTATTCCGTACGCTCCCACAGTGTTAAAAAAAGATGACCATCCGATTTTTGCAATGGGCGTGCTCATAGGTATAGTGACATTGCCTGTCGGATGCTTAGTAGGCGGTTTGGCGATGGCATTTACTTCCACGCCTATGCCGTTTGCGGAACTGTTAATCAACACCCTGCCGGTAATTGCTCTGTCCGTTATAATTTGCGCCGGGCTGCTGTGGAAACAAAAAACAATGCTTAAAATTTTTTCCGCTTTTGGCAAAGGCGTTTCGATCGTTGCCACGACAAGCTTGGGGATAGCCGTTTTCCAATATTTGACCGGTATACGCCTGCCGCTTTTTTATCTGATGGTGGAAGAGAACGAAGCGCTCGGTATGGTTCCGCTTGAATTTGCGATATGGCTCGTAGGCGCAATCGCAATCGTGCTTGCGGGCGCGTTCCCAATGATTTTGTTCCTCAACCGAAGGCTCGGTAAACTTATGGACAAGTTCGGGAGCAAAGCCGGTGTGGGAAAAGAAGCGTCAACCGGACTGTTGACGCAGCTTGCAAGCAGTATTCCGGTATGGAGCGTTGTAAGCGACATGGACAAACGCGGCAAGCTTCTCAACGTTGTTTTCGCCGTGTCCGGCTCTTTTGTCTTGGGCGACGTTTTAGCTTTTACGGGCGGCGTAAATCCGGAAATGGTTTTTCCCGTGATAGCCGCAAAGCTCACGGGAGG
>WRDG01000210.1 GCA_009783525.1 Defluviitaleaceae bacterium
CGATAGTTTAGCCCTTCGGCTTTTATGCCGTCAAGCGTTTTTTGCACGATCAAGTTTATTTTATTTTTGCATATTTCGTCCGCCGTATATAAAGCCGGCGAGACGCTCCCCATGCCGCCGGTGTTTTCGCCGAGGTCGTAGTCAAGTGCGCGTTTGTAATCGCCCGCCGTTTCAAAAGGAATAATCGTTTCGCCGTCCGTTACGCATAAAAGCGTAACTTCCGGCCCACGAAGATCTTCTTCCAATACAACCTTTGCCCCCGCCTCGCCGAAAATTTTATCTTTCATTAATAAATTGACCGTATGGCGCGCGGCGTTTAAATCTGCGCAGTAAACGGCACCCTTGCCCGCCGCTAGGCCGTCCGCTTTGATCCACAGCGGATACTTTTTGTCGGGCAGATTGTCCAAGATGCCGTCGGCGCTGTAAAAAATTTCGTATTGCGCTGTTGGGATTCCGTATTTATCCATAAATGCCTTCGAATATATTTTGCTTGTTTCGAGCATGGCCGCTTTTTTTTCAGGGCCGAAAACCGGCAGGCCGGATTCTGCAAACAAGTCTGCTATACCTAACTGCAGCGGGATTTCCGGTCCTACCACCGTCAAACCGATGTTGTTTTGCTTTGCAAAAACGGCAAGCGCTTCTATATCAGTCGCGGGTATGCCGATATTTTTTCCCAACTCGCATGTGCCGCCGTTGCCCGGGGCAAAAAAAAGATTGCCGATGCGCGGGCTTTGAGCAAGCTTCCATCCGATTGCGTGCTCACGCCCTCCGCCGCCTACGACCAATACCGACATTATGCCGGCTTTATCTTTTTCGTTTAATTTTTCGATATTTTCGTTTAAATATTTTGCTATTGTGCGGTCGTATTCGGCGGTATGCGCAAACGCCTCCGAACTCAACTTAAAACGGTACGCTTCGTCAACCTGCCCGTTTTTTAAGCGCGAAATAAATTCGCCGTATTGCGACGGGCTTGTCAAAACCGAAACATACCGATAATTTTTTGCCGCCGCCCGCACCATCGACGGGCCGCCGATATCAATTTTTTCGATCGCCTCGGGCAAAACGCAGCCCGGTTCCGCAATCGTTTCCTTAAAAGGATATAGATTGCTGACCACTACGTCCACAGGCGATATGTCATGTTCATCCATAACCGCAAGATGCGCGTCCGAATCGCGGACTGCGAGGATCCCGGCAAATATTTTCGGGTGCAGTGTTTTGACGCGCCCGTCCATACATTCCGGAAAATTTGTTACGTTTTCAACCGGCGTAACGGGCAATCCCGACGATTTTAAAACTTCGGCGGTGCTTCCCGTCGAAACCAGCTCATATCCCGCTTCGTGCAGCGCGCGCGCTATTTCCGCCGCGCCTTTTTTATAGTAAACGCTTATTATCGCCCTCGGTTTTTTCCTTATAAAAGCCTTGCCGTTTTTTATAACGACTCTGCCTTCCGTCCATGCGGCGACGGTTTCGACCAAAACGACATGCTCGACCGCCAGTACTCTTTCGCGCAGTATTTCAGGCGTGTCGCCGGGCATTACGGGCACGACCCTTTGGGAAATAATAATTCCCGTGTCGTAATTTTCGTCCGCGAAATGAACGGTCACGCCTGTGATTTTCATTCCGCTCGCAATAACAGCTTCGTGAACCTTCATTCCGTAATAACCTTTTCCGCAAAACAAGGGTATCAACGAGGCGTGGTGGTTTACTATCCTGTTTGGGAACAGACAAACCAATTCTTCCGGCAGCATCGACAAATAACCCGACAGGATTATAAAGTCTATGTCCGTTTCGCATATCGTTTTTATTAACTTTTCGGGGTCGCTTTTCGGAATGAAAACATTATGCACTCCGGCTGCGGCTGCGCGCGCCAACCCTCCGGCGTCGCTGCGGCTTGATACGACGAGCTTGATCTTTCCGCGCGGCAGCATCCCGCCGCGCTCCGCGTCCAGCAGAGCCTGCAGATTTGTTCCGTTGCCGGAAATTAATACGGCTATATTATACATCGGGGTATTTCCCGCTGAAGCATCCGATGCAAAAATCGAACGCCGGAGATTCCAACGAGGCGAGCATTCCGTCAATGCTTATGTGCGCGAGGCTGTCCGCGCCCAAATTGTTGCCGCCCGCCAAATCATATTTGTCCGCGTTGATTCCGAACTTGCATCCGTGACCGACCGGAGGCGAACTGATGCGCAGATGAACCTCGGCCGCGCCCGCCTTGCGTAGCGCGCTCACCAGATGCCTCATAGTCGTGCCCCTTACGATGCTGTCGTCAACCAGCACTACCCGTTTGTTTTCTACGACGGGTTTTATCGCGTTTAACTTTATCCGCACGCTGCGCTCCCTTTCGGCCTGAGTGGCTTGAATGAATGTACGGCCTATGTATCTGTTCATCGTAAGGCCTAGCGAATACGGTATGCCGCTGCCTCGCGCGTAACCCAAGGCGGCGGCCGTGCCCGAGTCCGGCACGCCGGTGACTATGTCGGCGTTTACCGGGCTTTCTTGCGCCAATATATAACCCGACCGTTCACGGCTCAAATAAACGTTGCAACTGTCTATGGTCGAATCGGGGCTTGCCAAATAAATATATTCGAAAATGCATCCGGCATGGGTTTTTTTCATGCTTGTGCATACCGATTGCAGAATGTCGCCTTCTATTGATAAAACTTCGCCGGGCATCAGGTCGCGCACCAAATGACCGCCCATCATGTCAAACACGCAGCTTTCGGAAGCCAGCACATACCGGTTGCCTACGCGCCCGAGCGCAAGCGGCCTAATGCCGTGAGGGTCGCGCATCCCTATTATGCGTCTGCTTGTCATAATAACCGCCGCGTACCCGCCGCGCAGAGCCGGCATGATCTCCGCAGCCACGGCTGCGGTGTCGCCCTTGTCCCGGCGCGCAACCATTGCCGCGAGTATTTCGCTGTCCGATTGAGTGGTAAACATAACTCCGTCGTTTTCTAATAATTCGCGAAGCTGCGGGCCGTTGACCAAAGCTCCGTTAAACGCTACGGCGAGGCTTCCGTGCCTGTATGAAATGACCATCGGCTGCGCATTAAGCGAAAACCACTCTCTTTTGCCGCCGTTTTTTACATGGGCCAAAAACATGTCGCCGTTTATTTCGGACAATATTTTGTCGTTAAAAACCTCCGAGACGAGCCCCTGTTCCTTGTAACAATAAACGCCTTCGCCCTGTGCGGCGGCGATGCCCGCGCTGTCCTGCCCCCTGTGCTGCAGGCTCAGCAAACCCATGTAAATTTTTTCCGCTATATTTTCACAGCCGTCCGAATGGCTTTTTCCTACCGCTATTATTCCGCCTTCATCTTTTAAAGTTTCCATCGGCTACATTATGGTTTTGCGGAGCGCTTCATTTTTAGAATCTACTTCCGCCGCTTTTTTGCGGCGGAATTCTTTTAAAGCCTCCGCGAGTACGGGACGGCTCCCCGCCACAATTTGGACGGCGAGAATCGCCGCGTTTTCTGCGCCGTCAATGGCCACGGTAGCTACCGGAATGCCCGGCGGCATTTGAACGATCGAAAGCAGCGCGTCGAGTCCGTCCAACGAACTTTTAACCGGCAGACCGATCACCGGCTTTGTGGTAAGCGAAGCCACCACTCCCGGCAAATGAGCCGCCTTGCCCGCCGCCGCAATAAAAACTTCCGTACCCGCCGCGTCCGCTTCTGTTACGTACGTACGCACACGCTCCGGCGTGCGGTGCGCGCTCATTACCTGCACATCGTACTGCACGCCGAACGACGCGAGCATGTCCGCCGCTTTTTTTACCAACGGCCAATCCGAATCACTTCCCATGATGATAGCAATCAATGGCTGCATAATAATCTCCGTTTCTATATATTACTCCGGCACTTAAATATCGCAATTTCGTACGGCTATTTTCGCGCCGCACTTCGTCAGCTCAACCTAGCGTACCGCTTGAGTACGCGGCGGTTTCGCTTCCTTGTTCGGCACAAAAATATCGCGTACGTCTCTTGCTACATTTAAGTGCCGGAGTAATAAAAAATTATATCCCGCAAATATTACTGTTTCGGGAAATGTAGTGTCAAGGAATTTTATCGGAATCCTTGAATTGCGCCGTTTGCAGCAAATTAATATTTTTTGTATTCGATGATTAACTGCATATCGCCGTATTTGCACTTCGAAAAATTCCTTAAAATTTTTCTAAAGAAAAATTCTTGAAATTTTTCTAAAGAAAAATTCTTAAAACCGGAATTTTTCTCGCGCAAATCCGAGTTAATCACCGAATACTTTATTCTACGTCCTTGTTACATTTGTATCTTGCTGTTATATTTATTCGGCAAAATAATCTGCG
>WRDG01000211.1 GCA_009783525.1 Defluviitaleaceae bacterium
CGGTTGTATATGAGGCTTCGGCAAAAAGCAATGCGGAGCTTTCGCCTGCGGATGTCTACCGGCTGTTTGAGCAAACATATATTAACTCTTCGCCGGTTAAGCTGATCGGTTACCGCGAAAAAACAAACGGCGGCTCCCATGTGGAAGCCGCGGTAGAAAAAGACCAAACCGAATTTAATATAGAAGGAAGCGGGAACGGTGTGCTCGACGCTTTTTGCAACGCTCTTCGCAAAGAGCTTGGCATAGATTTTGAAATCGTTTACTACACGGAACACTCGCTCGAATCCGGCGCCGGGGCGCAGGCGATAACCTATGTGGAAATTTCGTCGGGCGGCAAAACATTTTTCGGCGCGGGAATAAGCAGCAACATAATAAAGTCATCTATGCGCGCGGTGACAAGCGCGGTAAACAATTCCATAAAGAGCAGTTAATATATTTTATATAATGACAAGCGGCGTCCGGTACTCATAATTTTTTTGCCCGGCGCCGTTTTTTTGCGCCAAAAAATAAATGTCAGTCGATTCGATTTCTTTTAAAAACATTTTCATCGCAAGCTCGGGCAAAACATTATTTGCGTTTTTTATATTGGTCAGCAGCGGCAGCGTTGATTTTTTTTGCATTAACTTAAAAAGAAAAGCGCTTTCTTTTTTAAAGCCAAGCACCCTGATGTATTGCGGTCCGCCGCTTTTTTCGAACATTTCCATGTTTTCGGTTTCGATGTTTAAAATTACGTGCAACGCGGCGCGTTGCAAATGCGTATGGGTGTAGCGTTTTGTTTTAACCGCAAAAATAATGTCGGACATAAAAAAACGGCTGCCCGAACATTCGGCGAAGCGTCTTGCGAGTGCTTCGTCAATGTCAAGGTAAGCCGCCAACTTCGAAACAGTTTGCGTTTTAAGTAAATAATGAAATACGGCGCTCAGGTTATCAAGCGCGGCGAAAGACTTCGCCGCGTATTTTTTTTCGATAATTTTTAAAATATTTTGCGGCAATTTATCTGCATGCAGGTTGATTTCATCTTCGGCAAAAATTTTCCTTAAAAATTTTGCCGAAGATATATCCGAGCCGTCAAAACGTTTGACCGTTTTAGGAATTATATTCGAGCCGATTTTTTTTAACGCGATAATATATTCGACGCCGAGCGTATTGTTGGGCTGCGAAATTATTCCGTCTGCGACGCAAAAAAAATCTGCGGCGGCTTTTTGCCTCGCCGAAGGATAGGACATGCCTTCGCTCAAATATTTTTTCATTGAACCGGAAAAATTTTTCGGCTCATCAATAAAAAAATTGCCTGCCGAATTAATTTTTTCAATTTCTCCGCATTCGCTGCCAAAAAATAATTCGTTTACGATGCCGGTGGCTTCAAGCAGGCTGGCTGCACCCCTTGCGAAATAAGCCGCGCCGGCCGTCGCATAATATACGGGCAGCTCGATTACCAAATCGGCGCCGTTTTCGAGCGCCATTTGCGCGCGAGCCCACTTGTCAATAATGGCGGGTTCGCCGCGCTGAACAAAATTTCCGCTCATAACAATTACAACGGGCTTGTTTCCGTTTTCAGACTTGACTGTCTGCATCAGTTTTAAGTGGCCGTTATGAAACGGGTTAAATTCCGCGATAATTCCCGTTGCGCACATATATTCGCTCCGTTCCGCAATGATTGCGTGCCAAAGGCAAAGTATTGCTTTGTATATTATACATGTTATTATGTTCGCAAATATTTTTTGCGCTGTGGGTGATCATAACGAAAGATATTACAGACAAAGAATTTTATGCAATCCGTGATTACATAAAAGACCATTACGGAATCAACCTGGGCGACGAAAAAAAATCGCTCATCTATTCGCGGCTGCGCACCACTCTCATCGAAAACGGCTTTGAAAATTTTACCCAATACTTCGAACATTTGTTAAAAGACAAATCAGGCGACGCAATTGTGCGCTTCGTCGACAAAATAACGACCAACCATACTTTTTTTATGCGTGAGGTCGATCATTTTGATTATTTGCGCGACCATGTCCTGCCATACATAGAAGAGACATACTCTGCGCAAAAAGATTTGAGGATATGGTGCGCGGCGTGTTCGTCCGGCGAAGAATCGAACACATTGCAAATGATCGCTCAGGATCATTTTAAGGGCAAAGGCTGGGATACACAGATATTGGCGACGGATATTTCAACGCAGGTTTTGGATAAAGCGGTTCAAAGCGTTTATTCGGCGGACAGCGTTCAAACGGTGCCGGACAAATGGAAAAAAACATATTTCGCCAAAATAAATGAGGCAAGCTACGCGGTAACAGACGAAATAAAAAAGCATATAACATACAGAAAATTTAATTTGATGCAAGAAAAGTATGTTTTCAAAAAAAAGATGCAGGTAATTTTTTGCCGAAACGTAATGATTTATTTCGATAATAAAACGAGGGACGAAGTAGTCGCAAGGATGTATGAAATAACCGAACCCGGCGGGTATTTGTTCATAGGTCATTCCGAAACGTTGAATCATACCAATACCAAATATAAGTATGTGATGCCGGCCGTTTACCGAAAGACGTAAATGTCGATCAATGCTTGTTTTTTAATTTTGCTTGGTTTACTATAGGGAATCTCTATGCAAAAAGATTTTCGAGCGGAAAGGAAGATGGAGTTTGGCTGATTTTGACAGAGAATCCATGATCGAAATGTTCATCTTTGAAATGAGTCAGTTAATTGAAAGCCTTGAGCAAACCGTTGTCCAAAGCGAAACCGGATACAACGCGGAACAAATAAACGAAATATTCCGTGTTATGCATACCATTAAAGGTTCAGCGGCTATGATGATGTACGATAACATCGAAAAGATGGCTCATTCGGTAGAGGATCTGTTCTACTACCTAAGGGAAGAATCTCCGGTCAACGTTGACTATCCGACTCTTTCCGACCATGTTCTCGAAGGCGCGGACTTTATCAAAGCGGAGCTTGGAAAAATTCAAAACGGCATAACCCCGGACGGCAACGCAACAGAATTAATCGCGTTAATAAAAAAATTTTTAAATAACTTAAAAAATCCGGCGGCGGCCGATGCCGCGCCTGCACCCGCGACACAGGAACCGGTGCCGAAAAGCGCGGCAAACAATGCGGAAACAGATATGCATACAAAAAAAGATGAAAGCACGTCGGGTATTTCTGCCGATGTAAAAAAATACCGTGCGAAAATAACTTTTGCGAAGGGATGTGAAATGGAAAACATCCGCGCTTATACATTGATCCATAATTTTACGGATTACGCAGATCATATCGTTCACGAACCGAGTGACGTGATCGACGAAAATTCGATCGAAATTATACGAAACAACGGATTTATTATCGAATTTACAACCATATTTCCTTATAAAGTTATTTATGACCATTTAATGCAAACGGTTTACCTGCAAGATTTAGAGCTTGCCGAAATAGGGGCGCAAACCGACAGGTCGGAGCCGATCGGTCAAGCAGAAACGCAAAAAAAAGTTGAAACTCTTGAACCGGAATCCAAACAAGAAAACGCTAATGATGCCGAGCATAAACCGGAAATAAAAACCGCTCCGGTATCCTCCGCCGATGATGCGTCAAAAGATAAAAAAGCCGCAGTTGCGGCGGCTCACGTAATAAGCGTAAATGTAGGCAAGCTTGATAATTTGTTAAATCTTATGGGTGAGCTTGTTATTGCGGAAGCGATGGTTACTCAAAACTCTGAACTCGACGGCCTGCAGCTTGACAGTTTTCAAAAAGAGACGAGACAGTTGCGGAAAATTATTGCAAATTTGCGCGACACGGTCATGTCAATGAGAATGGTACCGCTTTCGAGTACATTCTTTAAAATGCACCGCATCGTCCGTGATATGTGCCGTCAGTTGAATAAAGACGTGGATTTAAAAATTATCGGCGAAGAAAACGAAGTCGACAAAAACACCGTCGAGCATATTGCCGACCCGATAATGCATATTATTAGAAATTCTGTTGATCACGGAATCGAAAAACCGGACGAGCGGCTAAAAAACGGCAAGCCGGAAAAAGGCACGGTTATTTTAGAAGCAAAAAATGCAGGCGGCGACGTATTGATTACAATAAAAGACGACGGGGCCGGTCTTAACCGCGAAAAGATTTTAAAAAAGGCAATGGAAAACGGATTGCTGACCAAAGCCGAAAACGAATACACGGACAAAGAAATATATCAGTTCATATTTATGCCGGGGTTCAG
>WRDG01000212.1 GCA_009783525.1 Defluviitaleaceae bacterium
ACGATAATCCGAGGTTTCCCGGCTGGGAAGAAGTAAATTCCTCATTTTTTCAAAAGATGCTCAATTTTATTAAGAAGCCGTACTTTTGGATACCGGCGGGCTGCGCAGTTTGCGCAGGCATATTCGTAATCACAAGAGTTGTACGTAAAAAACAAAGGGTTGATTTCGATGAGTAACTTTGACGTATTTATGATGTGCCTCCGCAGTTTGCTAAAGCGCAAGCTGCGGACGTTTTTGACGGTGCTCGGCGTGATTATCGGGACCGCGTGCATAATCGTGATGATTTCGCTCGGGTTGGCGATCAACATAAAATTTGAGCAGCAGCTTGAGACGATGGGCGACGTCACGGTGATAACGGTAAACGCGGGAAGCTATTATTACGGCGACAGGGGTGACGGCATGCGGCTGGAGGCGCAGCCGCTTGACGACAACGCCATCGCGAGGTTCGAGCGCCTGCCCGGTGTTGTTGTGGCCACGCCGATGGTGCGCGCAAATTTGTTTTTTAAGAGCGGTAAATATGTCCTTTCATGGTCGAATGTATACGGCATTAAGCCGGAAGCGATGTCGCTTATGGGATATGTTCCGGCAGAAGGGCGGCTGCTTGAACCGGGCGACAACTACAACGTCGTGTTCGGCTATCACACGGAAAAAAATTTCTACGACCCAAATTCATGGGGCGGAGACAGACTGTGGGACGCCATGCGCGGCCTTGAAGTGGCTACATATGTTGATATATTCAGGGACAAGATAACCATGTCTTACGATTATAATTATGTGTCGGGCAGTCATAACAGCGAACAGGAATACGATTTTGAAGATGAAAACGCGCCCAAACCCATCAAGCCTTTCGATATAAAAGTGGTCGGGCTGCTGGAATATAAAAATGACTGGAACACAGACGCAAGCATTTTTATGGACATAGAGATAGTAAAAAAGCTGAAGGCTGACGCGGAGCGGCAAAACAAACAAAACAACCAGGAATGGGGTTCGTTTTCCGCCGTGCAGGGCGGCCAGGACATGAGCTACGAAATGGCGTACGTCAAATGCGAAAATCTTTCCGTCGTAAAAGAAACAAGAGATAAAATTGAAGAGATGGGATTTTATGCGTATTATCCCGCTCAATACTTAGACTATCTGCAGGATCAGGCGTCCACCACGCAGGCGCTGCTCGGTTTTTTGGGCGGCATTTCGCTCGTGATTGCAGCGATTGGCATCGCCAACACGATGATAACCGCGACATACGAACGGACGCGCGAAATAGGCGTAATGAAAGTTATCGGCGCGCGCCTTAACGACGTAAGGCGGCTGTTTTTACTTGAAGCGGCATTGATCGGGCTTATAGGCGGCGCGATTGGAGTGGGTCTCAGCTTGCTCGCGTCATATGCTTTAAACAACGTAACAATTCCGCTTAATATTTTCGGAGACATGTTCAACTACATAGGAGACCCGAACGCGGGCATCGTTTCATATGTCCCGCCGTGGCTCTGCGGGCTTGCCATGCTCGTGTCCGCGGTTATAGGGCTCGTCTCGGGTTATTTTCCCGCGAGGCGCGCAACGCGGTTGTCTGCGCTTACAGCGATAAGAACTGATTAACGGTTTTCTAAAAAAGCCGCGTAAAATTTATTTTGCGCGGTTTTTTTATTTACATACATTTAGCAATTATTACTGTATACTTATAAAAATTATTTATGGAGGAATACACAATGAAGCTCAAAACGAAAATTATCATTCCGGTTTTGGTGATGCTGCTTATTTCGACCGTATTGATTACGGTTCTCAATTACAACATCGCAAGGAATACTGTAACGGACATGATGCAAAATATCGTGGGGTCCGGAATCGAAACGCTTATCAACCAAACTGACAGCGCGCAGCAAACCGAAAAAATGGTCACGGACGAAATAAAGCAGAAGAACCTTTCGCTGGTTCGTTCGTTTTCAGAAATAATAAGGATAAGCACCGAAAACAATTTGTTCAGGTGGAACGATGTGGTCTTTTTCCAAAACATAGCGGATCTGCTCGGCATGACAGAAATTAACGTAACGGACGGAGACGGCGTAATAATCGGCAGCAATCTTGCGGAGAACTACGGTTTCGCATATCACAGCGCGGCTTCGACCGAACAGTACATGCAAATTATCAACAACCCCAACCATGTGTTGATCGAAGACCCGCGCGCGAGCGCCGTATCGGGCGACATGTACCAGTACACGGGCGCGGCTCGCAGGGACGGGCCGGGCTTTGTGCAGGTTGGTGTGGACGCAAACGCAATAAAGGAATACCGCCTTATGCTTGACATAGTTAAAACTGCGGAAGCAATGCGTGTAGGCAACAGCGGACGCGCGTCGATCGTGCGCGGCGGCGAAATAATTTACAGCCAAAAGCAGGAAAAGATAGGGCGCGACGTTTCGGGCGAAACGTGGTTTATATCCGTTTCGTCGGGGCGCGGCATGACCTGGCTTGAAATAGACGGAGAGTCTTTTTTTACAGGGTATGCGAACATAGGCGATACGACGCTGCTCGTGCTGTTTCCGCGCACGGAGTATAACGAATATCTTTCGCCCGTCAGGTTTTCGGGCGTTGCCGGTTCTGCGGCGAGTTTATTGATAATGTTTGTAATCGTTTATTTTGTTTCAAGCCGCATCGCCAAACCGATCAAAGAGCTGTCCGAAAAACTGAGCGTTGTCGCTGCAGGTGACCTGTCCGTTTCGCTTGCCTCAAACAGCGCGGACGAAGTGGGCGATCTGTCGCGCGACATGTCGATGGTCGTCGGCGTGTTTAACTGCATGGCGGCGGACATATCAAAATTCAATAAAGAGGTCGCGGTAAACGGCGACATCGAATACCGCATCGATACGGAATCATACAAGGGCGCTTATAAAAAAATGGCGGAGAGCATCAACACGGTTGTGGCGGACATCGTAGGAGACGTGCACGAATTGCTTCACGGGCTGTCCGAAATCGGCAACGGAAACGAAGTGCGCCTAAAGAAAAAGCCCGGCAAAAAAGCTCTTATATCAGAAAATTTTGACAATCTCGAATTTGTTTTAAGCAACGCAGTTTCGGAAATAGCTTCAATTGCGAAAAGCGCGTCGGACGGCAACCTCAAAGTCAAAGCGGACGTCACGAAATTTAATGGGCACTGGGCAGTGTTAATGAATGATTTGAACACATTGATTAAGTCGGTCGCCGATCCGTTTGTCGAAATCGAAAAAACTCTTACCGAAATGGCGAACGGAAACTTCGTGCAAATGACGGGCAATTATAAAGGCGCTTTCGACGTGGTTAAAAAAGCCGTCAATGTTTCGGAAAAAACCACGCTGATGTACGTCGCAGAAATTTCGTCCATTCTCGAAGCAGTATCAAGGGGCGACCTTACGGTTAAAATCAACCAAGAGTATTTGGGCAGCTACGCGCCCATAAAAACAGCGCTCAATACTATAATCGATTCGATGAACAAAACCATGAGCGAGATAAACGATTCGGCGGAGCAGGTCGCACTGGGGACGCATTCCATTTCCGAGAGCAGCTCTTCACTCGCGCAGGGGGCGACAGAACAGGCGGCGTCCGTCCAGGAGCTTAACGCAACCATCCTGATGATAAACGACAGCACTGCGGCAAACGCGCAAAACGCGCAAAACGCAGAGAGCCTCTCGGCAAAGTCGAGAGACCACGCGGTAAAAGGCAACACCGACATGAAAAAAATGCTCGCGTCCATGGAAGGCATAAAAGATTCGTCAATAAAGGTGACGAACATCATAAAAGTGATAGAAGGCATCGCGCTTCAAACGAACCTGCTCGCGCTTAACGCTTCGGTCGAAGCCGCGCGCGCAGGCGAGCACGGCAGAGGGTTTACGGTCGTGGCGGACGAAGTAAGGACGCTTGCGGGCAGAAGCCAAAAAGCCGCCCAAGAAACGGCGTCTTTAATTGAAGACTCAATCCTCAAAGTCAGCGAAGGCGCAAAGATTGCGGTAGAAACCGCGGAAACCCTTCAACTGATTGTAACGGACGCAAGCGCCGTGGCGGAACTTATCGCGGGCATCACCGCGGCTTCGGCTACGCAGGCGGACTCTGTCAACCAAGTTGCGGAAGGGCTTTCGAGGATAACCGAAGTTGTGCAGAACACTTCCGCAACGTCGGAAGAAACTGCGGCAGCTTCGCAGGAACTGTCGAGCCAATCGGAAAC
>WRDG01000213.1 GCA_009783525.1 Defluviitaleaceae bacterium
AATAAATTGACCGCTTTCAATATTGCTTGATCGAAATTTTTATGAACAGCCTGTTGTTGACCCGCATTCGGTGCAGACCTTGCATGTGCCGTTCCTGACCATTTTATTGCTGCCGCATGAAGGACAGACCTCGCTGTGCAAATAATCGTTTGCGTTGTATACCCTGTCCGTCGGCAATGTGGCGGGCACCGGCTCGGTTTGCTCGAGCCCGTCCGGCTTTATTTGGCAGTAAGTATAGTCTCCCATTTCGATGTCGATAATCTTGCTTATCAAATCTGAAATGGATTCAACAGATTTAATGTAGGGGTGTCCCGACACAAATCCGCTCGGTTCGTATTTATGGCCGCGGTACATGCGGGCTATATCCTGAGGGGGAATGCCGTACTGGAGCATTTCTGAAATTGTAGTCGAAAGGCTGTCAAGCAGTCCTTTTGTTACCGAGCCCTGCCGCCCGCATGAAACATATATTTCTCCGAGCTTGCCGTCCTGATAAAATGACGTTGTCACATACAGCTTAAAGCCGCTTATTGATGCTTCGTGGACATGTGCGGTGCGTATCCCGGAAGGTTTGACGCGAATAGGCTTGTAAACGGTTTTTTTTGTGTTTATATAGTCGATCAATTCTATGTAAGTATAATCTGTAAGGGGTTTTTCTTTTTGCCCTTCGCGCGTTGCGGACAGAGGCTGGCAAACCTTGCAGCCGTCGCGGTAAAGTGCGATTGCTTTTATGCCCGTGAGCCACGACATCCTGTAAATATCTTTAATATCGTCTACGGTTGCTTCCCGCGGGAGGTTGACCGTTTTGCTTATCGCGCCCGTTACATGCGGCGCGAGTGCCGCCATCATTTTCACATGGCCTTCGGGGCTAATGTAACGCTTGCCGGTGCCGCATTTGCTCGATGTGTCAAACACGGGAAGATGCTCAGGCTTAAGCAGCGGCGCGTCTTCTATTTTGCCGTCCGTTATCATACCCTTGTCGTCTTTTCGCAGTACATATTCAATTATTGCCGCGCTTTCTTCCTGGGTATAACCGAGCGTTTTTAACGCAGGCGCTATTCCGGGGGTGACAATGGTCATATAAGCGCCGCCGATCAGCTTTTTATACGTAACATGGCTGAAAAATGGTTCGCTTGAAGTTGTGGCGCAATCCATCGCGAACGCTATCGTTCCCGTCGGCGCGAGCACGCTCACCTGCGCGTTTCGGTAGCCGTTTTTTACGCCCGATTGTATGGTTTCGGTCCAAATATTTTTTACGGCCGAAGACAAATCTGAAAGCCCGAGCGAAAATAGGCAATTATGGTCGATTATGCAAGGAGTGTACGGCATCTCTTCGAAAATCGGGTCACGCTCGTTGTATGCTGCGGCGCGGGCGTGGTTTCGTATTACTTTGTTCATTGAATCCTTGTTTATTTCGTAACAAGGAAAGGGACCGATTTTTTCAGCTATAAGCGACGACGAATAATATGAATGACCCGTCATAATTGTGCAAAGCGCGGCGGCGACCTGCCTCGCCTCATGCGAATCGTACGGCAGGCCCATGCACATAAACAGCATACCGAGGTTTGTCAGGCCCAAACCGGTCGTGCGGAAAAGATATGATTTGCGCGCGATATCTTTGGTCGGGAATTGCCCCCAATGAATCGTTGCTTCCAATACCATTTGAATAAAAAACACCGCATGCAGATAGTTGTCGATTTGGAATTTGTTGTTATCCGAGTCAAAAAATTTAAGAACGTTTATACTTGCCAAATTACAGGCGGTATCGTCAAGAAACATATATTCAGAACACGGGTTTGAAGCGTTTATGCGGTTGTGCTGCGCGTTCAGTACCCCGTCCTCGCCGCGCGGGCACGTGTGCCATGCGTTTATCGTATCGTCGAACTGTACTCCGGGGTCGCCGCAGCGCCATGCAGCGTATGCGGTGGTTTCCCACATTTCTGAAATTTTCAGCACGCCGTCTGCGCTCGTGTCGACGCGTCCTTTGGTTTGCCATACGGATTCGGAATTTTGCCATTCGAGTGCGTGCATGAAGGTGTTTGGCAGCCGGACGGAGTTGTTTGCGTTTTGGCCCGAAACGGTGTCGTAAGCCTCGCCTTCCATCGAAACCGAATAACCCATCTTGCCGAGGGCTTCCACCTTGTCTTCCTCGTCAGATTTCCATTTAATAAAATCCATTATTTCCGGATGGTCGAGGTTTAATATGTTCATCTTTGCTGCACGGCGGGTGGTGCCGCCGGATTTTATTGCGCCCGCGTTTCGGTCTGATACTTTTAAAAAACTCAAAAGCCCGGAAGATTTTCCGCCGCCGGATAAAAATTCGTTTTTACCCCTGATTGTCGACCAATTCGTGCCGACGCCCGAACCGTATTTGAATAAAAGCGTTTCTGTCGCAAGCTGATCCGTCAATGATTTTTCGCCGATCAAAGAGTCTCGTACGCTCACAATAAAACAAGCCGAACCTTGCGTACGTGTATACGCATCGTCCGACTGTGCGACGGAGTTTGTGTCTTTGTCATAATAAAAATGGCCGTGACCGTTGCCCGTTATCCCATACGAATGGTACAGGCCTGTGTTAAACCATTGAGGGCTGTTGGGCGCCCACATCTGCGACAGGAGCATAAACGCAAGCTCGTCGTATGTGACCTGTTTTTGGTTTTCGTCTGTTAACAGCCCTTCGTCCGCAAGAGCCTCGACCCAAAACGAAACCATTCTGTGAGTTAGCTGCCTCATGGAATATTCGTAGCCTCGTTCGTTAGGCACGCCTTTTTTTCGGAAATATTTGCCCGCGATTATATCGCACGCGCTTTGCGAATAGCCTTCGGGAAACTCGAGGTCTTCCATGTCGAGTATGACGTCGCCTGTCGTATAGCTGTATAATTTAACCGAAACCGTTTTCCATTTAAAAAGGTCGTAAACGGATTTTTCGTTGCTGCTTAATGATTTGGTAAACCTCCTGACAATTTTTTCTTCGAATTTATTTTCCATCGTAAAAAAACCCCTTTGATTTTTCTGTTCGATATTTTACCATTTCAATTTTGCCTGTACAAAAAATGTTTGTGAGGTAAAACGGCCGCTATTTTATGAACCAGTATTCTATTCCCCAAAATACGTTGTCGGCGGACGGCGAATGGAGGCCGCCTATCCTCGCGTCCGTCAGTACCGCAAGCTTTTTATACGTAAGGGGGATTAAAGGCAGCTGTTCCGCCATGTGGAGCTGCAAATCGTTAAAGGCGCGCCTAAACGTATTTTCGTTAACGGAAGCATTTATCGAGCCGATCAATTGATCCGCATCGGAGCCGGTATAAAAAAATAAATTTTCCTCGCCGTAAATAAAACTAAAAACCGGAACGGCATCTAAAGCGACGCCCCCGATGACCAAATCGAACCCGCCCGAAAGGAAACGTTCCGTAAAAAAATCAAATTCTAAAACATCCACAACCGCAGCCAATCCGACAGCGTTCATGCCTTGTTTTAAAGCCTCCGCGATTTTGATGCGCTCGTTGTTTTCGGCGTTAACGATGATTGTTAACGGCGGCTCGTCTTCATCTCTAAAAACGCCGTTTTGCGCAGTGAAAATTTTTTTTGCGTTCGGGTTGTAAAACCACGAATGAGGATTGACTGCGGAGTATGTTCTGCTTGCGTGCTCTAAATAAATAAATCTGACGAAAGAATCCCAGTCGACGGCGGATGCGATTGCGATCCGGTTGTTTATGTCGCTAAAAAAATCGTTGTTAAAATTAAATCCGATAAAGTCGAAATCAAACGACGGATATTCGGCGAAACGAACTTCTTTGACGCTGCGGTGCCGCGTCCATTCCGGAACAGATGAAAAATAAACGTCGGTCAGCCCTCTGTTGAATGCGTTCAATTCGGTTTCGTCATCCGGCACGATCAGCACTTCGACGGCCTCGATGTACGCGCTTCCTTTATAGGAGTAAAAGCTCCTGCTGAGTGACAATGAGCGCAAATGCCTGTATTCGCCGAACAAAAAAAGACCGTTGCCGAGAGGGGACATGTTTTTCGCGCTGAGCGGATTAAATTCGTTTAAATAATAATGTCGCGGGATGACGGGAAACAGCAGGGCGTACATATTTGACGGAGAAGACTTGAC
>WRDG01000214.1 GCA_009783525.1 Defluviitaleaceae bacterium
ATCGGAAGCAATTTTTGCTATTATATGCTGGAGAAATACCCCTCTTACGATATCGTTTGTTTGGACAAGCTGACGTACGCGGGTAATCTCTCTACGCTTGAACCGGCCTTAAAGAATAAACGCTTTTTCTTTGAAAAGGGTGATATCGCGAATCAGGCTTTCGTAGGCGGTTTATTTAAACAATATAAGCTTGACGCCGTCGTAAATTTTGCGGCCGAAAGCCATGTGGACAGGAGCATCGAAAACCCGCGGGTATTTTTAGTGACCAATATCATTGGGACGCAGGTTTTAATGGACGCCTGCCGGGAAAACGGCAATATACGCTTCCATCAGGTTTCGACCGACGAGGTGTACGGGGATTTGCCGCTCGAGCGCCCCGATTTGTTTTTTACGGAAAGCACGCCCCTACAGCCGTCCAGCCCGTATTCAAGCTCAAAGGCGGGGGCGGATTTATTGGTGCAGGCGTATCACCGCACTTTCGGCTTGCCGGTAACAATTTCGCGTTGCTCTAATAACTACGGGTCGTATCATTTTCCCGAAAAGCTGATTCCGCTTATGATTAGCCGGGCGTTGGCTTTTCAAAGCCTTCCCGTATACGGTGACGGGAAAAACGTACGCGATTGGCTGTATGTGGAGGATCACTGCAGCGCGATAGACCGAATCCTGCGCGACGGCAAGATAGGCGAGGTTTATAATGTCGGCGGCCACAACGAGATGGCGAACATCGACATTGTTAAAATAATTTTAAAGGAATTAGGGAGGCCCGAATCCCTGATAACGTATGTAACCGACCGCAAAGGGCACGACCGCCGCTATGCCGTTGACCCCGCTAAAATACATTCCGAGCTTGGATGGCTGCCCAAAACCAAATTTACGGACGGCATAAAAAAGACCGTTAAGTGGTATTTGGACAACAAAAAATGGTGGCAAGAGATCATAAGCGGCGAATATAAAAATTATTATGACCGTGTGTATAAGGGATAATTGGGTGAACATTCAAATGAGAATCAGCGTAGCGTTATGTACCTATAATGGAGAAAAGTTTTTAAGCCGACAGCTTGAAAACATCTCGGCGCAATCCAGGCAAGTTAACGAATTGATTATTTGTGACGACGGATCATCCGACGGCACGCTCGGTATTGTAACCGAGTATTCCGCGTATGCCGGCTTTCCGGTAACGGTGGTTCAAAACGAAAAAAATCTTGGCTGCGCAAAAAATTTTGAAAAAGCAATGGGCTTGTGCTCCGGCGACATTATTGTTTTATGCGACCAGGACGATATTTGGCTGCCGGATAAAATTAAGGTGTTAGAGTCCGTTTTCATTAAAAATGCGAACTGCGGCATGACTTTTACGGACGCACAAACCATAGACGAAGCGGAAGGGCTGCTAAGCCGCAGCTTATGGGCATGCGTCGGCCTTAACAACTATAAACGACGAATAATAAAACACGGGAAGGGATATAAAATTTTTTCCGGCAATAATTTTGTAACGGGAGCAACTGCGGCGGTTACAAAATCCTTTTTTGAAGAGGCTTTGCCTTTCCCGGAAGGATTGCTGCACGACCATTGGCTGGCGACAGTGGCGGCGGTGCAAAAAAGGCTCTGCTTTTCCGAAGAGTTTACCATTCAATACCGCAGGCACGTTTCGCAGCAGGTCGGCTGCAACACCCCCATGAGCTTTCAAAAAAGAATCGCTTTGGATGCGAGTTACGATCAGATTTTATTCTTGACGGCTGTCGTATCCAAAGCGTTAAAGGAAAAAAAGCTTCTTACAAAGAAACATTTAAAGATATTTTTCAGAAGGACAAAATATTATACGTTCAGAAAGAATTTGCCGCGCAACAGATTTGTGCGCTTGTTTAAAATTCTGGGGCATTTACTGAAAGGAAACTATCGTTTATTCGGTTCGGGCGTCTATAGCGCGGTAAAGGATTTTTTAAAAAGGAACGCAAGATAATGCAAAAGTTGGTCAGCGTTATCATACCCGTATTTAACACGGCGGAATATTTGCATAGGTGTGTTGACAGCATACTATCGCAAACCTATCCAAGCGTCGAAATTATTTTGATTGATGACGGAAGCTTTGACGACAGCCCGCAAATTTGCGACGCCTACGCTGACAGCCGCCAAAATGTACAAGCTCTGCATATTGAGAACGGCGGGCAAGGAAGAGCCAGAAATCTAGGAATCGAAATGGCCCGCGGCGCATACCTGATGTTTTGCGACAGCGACGACGCGTACGAGCCGGATATGATTGAGCACCTATATAACGCGGTTGAAAACCATCCGGAATGCAGTATAGCGTGCTGCGGGCTAAAGTTTATCTTTGAACGTTCGGAGAGGCTGTTTCTTGTCTTTGACGAGCCGTTTGTTACGGATAAAAACAGGCTGCTTGAAATGTATTTTACCGAGAATAAAATTATACCCTCGCCGGTCAATAAAATATATAAAAGGCAGGTATTTGATTCCCTGCGTTACCCCGAGGGCATGATTTACGAGGATCGGTTCATAAGCTTAGAAATGTTTTTACAAAACCCGGCAATTTATTTTTCGGGTCAAGTAAAATACAATTATTATATCCGGAAGAACAGCACGATTCAAAGCGCGTTTTCTCAAAAAAACATGGATTTTCTGAAAGTCTGTGAAAATGAGATCCTTTTGGTTACCGAACACGCGCCGGATTTCCTTTTTAAAGCCCAACTCGGGTATTTGGACGTAATAGCCGAACTCCTTATGAGAATCATTATATGCGGGTATCGGAAAAATAAAGCGTCATATTGCGAGTTGCTGCAATTACTAAAGCGCAAGTACGCCGAGTATAAGCCGGCGCTTCCGCGAAAAAAGCATTTTAAATATCGCAAATTTAATACATTTAAGCGAAGCACGCTTTTTTATTACTCCTCGTACTTTTTTTTGCGCCGCAAAGTCGGAAGGGCGCTAAGGCGGTTTCGAAAGAAGCAAAAGAATTTTGGTGTATTATCATGAAAATTTCCATTATTATGTGCGTTTATAACGGCGAGCGGTATTTGCCGGAACAATTAAAAAGCATATATGCTCAAACCTTGCAAGCGAGCGAAGTGTTGATTTTTGACGACCGATCAACAGACCGATCACGGGAAGTGGTTCTCCAATTCATTGAGGACAATAAATTATGGGAAACCTGGAAGCTTTTTGAGAATGAAACCAATAAGGGTTGGAGGCTGAATTTTTACGACGCGATATTAATGGCGGGCGGCGATATAATTTTTTTTGCCGACCAGGACGATGTTTGGTACGAAAACAAAATTGAAGTCATGACGGCGGCGATGAAAAATAATAACAAAATCCTTACGCTAAGCGCAAAACAGCATCTAATAGACGCGGACGGGAATCCAATTAAAAAAAATATCGGCATTAAAGCATGCAAGCGTCATAACTTTAAAATCAAGGAGTTATCACTGTACGGAGACCTTCAGCCCTTGCACTGGGAAAACCGGATCGGGTGCGCGATGGCAATCCGTAGGTCACTACAAGAGCGCTTGCCGAATTTTAAACGGAGCGACGCTTTTTTTGCTCATGACATTTGGGCTTTAAATACGGCGGCGGTGCTAGGCGGAAGCTACAGCATCGATTTTCCCGCAATCCGATACCGGATTCACGATAAGAATGTGAGTTTTGGCAGCGAATTTGCACCTGTTGTTACAATGTCTAAAGCGGAAAAAATTGCCGCTTTGGAAAAACACTTAAAATATTTTGAATGTTTAATAAATTCTTTTAACAGTATGTCCGATTTACCGGATAAAAAAAATCTAAATAAATTAGTTAACGTACGTAACTTCTACTTAAAAAGAATCAGTCTTCGAAAAAGCGGCGGGGTAGGCGACGGAATAAGCTTAGTGTTTCGATATTGGTATTTTTATATCAGGTTTTTAGGAATTCGCACAGCGGCAGCCGATTTAATAAGCCCGCTCCGTAAAGGAAGTTTTAAATAACCTCCCGCAGATCATTTAAGAAAAAACGTACAAGAATAGGAGACTAAGAACTTGTACTCATGAATTATAAATGATGGATTTTCGATG
>WRDG01000215.1 GCA_009783525.1 Defluviitaleaceae bacterium
CCCAAATCCACCTTCTATCTTCACCTTAAAGAGTGTGAATTCCGTTTCAACAACAAAGACGAAAACATATATCTTTTGTTGTTGAACATCATCAGAAATTTACCTCTGTTCTAGTCAAGACCCAGAATAATTTGTAATTATACCATACATTTCACGCGCCAAAAGGTAATGATTTACATTGTTTATTGTTGCGTTTTATTTACAATATATATAACCAATCGGACGCGCTTTTTTATTTACTGTGTTTCTTATGTTTAACGAAGTAAATAATCCCGACAAGAAATTTCCGTTAAAAATACGGACAAACCGAAGTTTTTAAAGTTTGTAAGCGACATCGAAGGCGAACACATGAGTTTAAGCAATTAATCTAAGACAGCATGGATGAGAAGTTAATAAGAGACATCAAGAGTTTAATATTCCAAAAGAAACGATCTACCGGTTTCAAGCTTAATGCCGCAAAAGCAGCACACGCACAAGTTGAAACCGAAATATGGCAGCTTGAAAACAATTTAATCGGCGCAAATCCGGCCTTACTTTCATTTGCAAAGTAAAAAGCCTAAGAAGTAGAAATTCGCAAGCAATATCTTTGTAACAGACAGTTGATGTATCAACCGACGATCTTCCCGCCGAAAGACTTGAGAGAATTACAATTTGCTGACCGCAATCTGACTCTTCCGGTTTACAATTCAAGCGCGTTTAATTATAGTCATTCCGCACACAGAAACACTTAAAAGTGTTTCTTCCTTGCACAAAAACACCAAGGTGTTTCTTTTTTAATTGCATGGTTTCGGAGGCGGAACGGTTGCCGCTTGTCGTCAAAGAAAAAAATTTTTACAGGACGCTGCTTGCCGTTGCGATACCTTCGGCGCTGCAAAATATGGTGAGCCTTTCGGTGGGGCTTGCCGACACGCTTATGGTCGGCACCTTGGGAGACGAGGTTCTCGCGGGGGTCGCCGTATCGAACCAGGTCAGCGTTTTTTTGTTCGGGCTGCTCACGGGGCTTGCGAACGGCGCGAGCGCACTTGTCGCGCAGTATTGGGGCAAGAAGGACGTTACCGCAATCAAGCGCATAATCGCGCTTGTTTTTTGGTTGTGCGCGGGGGTCGGCACGGTTGCCGCGGCCGCCGCTTTTTTATTTCCGGAAAAAGTTCTCGGGCTTATGGCGGGCGACAACGCGGAGCTCATTGAAGCGGGCGTCCCTTACCTCACTTCCGTCTGCTTCTCGTTCATTTTTTTTGCGGCGACAACTTCGCTTGTCACGATGCTTCGCAACGTCGAGGTTGTGGTTGTCGCGCTTGTCACGTCGGTTGCCGCGGCCGTCGTTAATATCGCGCTCAACTGGGCGTTTATTTTCGGGCGGCTCGGGCTGCCCGCGATGGGAGCGCAAGGAGCGGGGATCGCCACATGCCTCGCGCGCGCCTTCGAATGTTTGCTAATTATTTTTTTGGTGTTGAAAGTGCAAAAAAAATTCCCGTTAAAAGTAAGCGACTTTTTTAAAACGAAAATGTATATGGCCAAAGATTACGCGAGGCACGGGCTGCCGATCGCGCTCGGCGATTCGCAGTGGGCGTTGGTCACGCTCGTTAAGGCCGGCATAATAGGGCATCTCGGCACGATGATGGTAAGCGCGAACGCGATCACGGACACCGTTATGGCGTTTGGGATGGTGAGCGCGCACAGCCTCGCGGCGGGCGCGTGCGTCGTGATCGGCAAGACGGTCGGCGAAGGCGACATGAAAAAAGTAAGGCAATATTCAAACATGATACAGATTATTTTTGCCGGAATGGCTGTTATAATGGCGGCGGCCGTGTTCGGGCTGCGCATGCCGCTGGTCGGGCTGTTTAACGTTTCGGACGAGACAAAGCGGCTTGCCGCGGTTTTTATCGCAATAGGAGCGGCGACGCTGCTTGGCACGCTGTACCACGCCGCGTGCTTCATCGGAATAAACCGCGGCGCGGGAGACGGGCGGTTCGTCTTCATTGTGGATATGATATGCGGCTGGCTCATTTTGTTGCCTGCGCTTTATTTTTCCGCGCATGTGTGGATGCTGCCGCTGCCGCTTGTGTACTTCGCCTCGCGCATAGACCAGTGCTTTAAATGGATAATCGCGTTTGTGCGCTTGCGCGGCGGCAAATGGATAAGAGTGGTAACAAGAGAAAGCACATAAAATATTTGGAGGTTTTTTTATGGATTTGTTAACTTATTTGATCTTCGGCGGCATCATACTGCTGATGCTTGCGATGTCTGTCGTGTTGCTTACGGGCAGGGGGGCGTTTTTGATTTCGGGCTACAACACGATGGGCCGCAGCCAAAAAGCGCTTTACGACGAAAAAGCGCTTTGCCGCTTCACCGGCAGGCTGCTGCTGGTAATATCTTTGCTTCTTTGTTTTATTCCGCTCGGCATCGCGCTGGAAGCAATGTGGATGCTCGCCTGCGCCGTCGCATTAATATTGGCCGTCACTGTCGCCGCAGTCATTTACTTCAATTCGAGCACGAAATTTTTTGCGGTGCAGACGGCGGCGGGCGGAGTCGAGGTATTCACGGTTAAAAAGAAAATCAACAGGCGGATTTTTGTAATTTTAGTTTCGGTCGCCTTGGTTTTTTCCGTCGGGATATCCCTGCTGCTGCATTACGGAGCGAAGGAGCCGGTTATTTCCGTTACCGCAGAAGGGATACATATAAAAACTCTGTACGGGCTCACTGTCGAATTTAAAGAAATTTCGTCGATCACGCTTTTGTACGAAAGCATGGCGGAACTGGGAGTGACCGCGGGCGACAGGGTCAGCGGCTACGGCGGGATAGGCGGCACGCTTAAGGGCAATTATAAAAACAAAACTCTCGGCGAAATGCTGCTGTTCGTAAGCAAAGATTCGTCGCCTACGATACGCATTGCCCGCGCGGGCGGAAAGGATATTTATATAAGCTTTGAAGATCCCGCAAAGACTCTGGAAGCCTACGGGCTTATGAGATGACGCTCGACGAATTGCCTGTGGGCGGAAACGGAAGAGTAAAAAGCGTCGGCGGCGAAAAATTGCTGCGGCGCCGCCTGCTTGAGATGGGCATAACGCCGCGCACCGTTGTCACGGTAAAAAAAGCCGCTCCGCTCGGCGACCCGATCGAACTTTTTTTGCGCGGCTACGTTTTGAGCCTGCGCCTTGAAGACGCGAAAAGGATCGAAATCGAAGAAATAAACGATGAATAGATATTTAAAGATGCAACGGCGCGGGATTTATTGCGCAGCAAAACACGCCCGGCGAAAATTATTCCGGCGCGAAAATAACCGTAAGAAATTGCGATATTTAAATGTTTGAGCAACATAAATAACAGAAAGGCGCGGAGGCTCGCGCAAGCATAAACGCGAACCCCGCGGTTAACTGTCATGATTTTCGCCCTTGCCGGCAACCAAAACAGCGGCAAAACCACGCTGTTTAACCAATTGACGGGTTCAAACCAGCGCGTCGGAAATTTTCCCGGCGTTACGGTCGAGCAAAAAATCGGCGTCATCAAGGGGCGTGACGATTTATCGCTTATTGACTTTCCCGGCATCTATTCCCTCTCGCCGTATACCAACGAGGAAATAGTGACACGGGATTTTTTATTGAAGCAAAAGCCCGACGCGATCATAAACATTGCGGACGCCACAAACATCGAGCGGAACCTGTACCTGACGCTTCAACTGATGGAGCTTCAAATACCGATGGTGCTCGCCCTTAACATGATGGACGAAGTCCAGGCGAACTGCGGCAGCATCGACATCCGGCTTATGCGCGAAATATTGGGCGTGCCTGTCGTCCCTGTTTCGGCGATAAAAAACAAGGGCCTGCATGAGCTTTTGGAACAGACTGTCTTAACGGCGCAGGAAAAGCACAAACCGGAGCGCATAGATTTTTGCTCGGGCGCCGTCCACCGCGCAATACACGCCATATCGCACCTCATAGAGGATCACGCGCAAAAAAACGAAATACCCGCGAGGTTCGCCGCCACCAAGCTCGTCGAGGGTGACGCGCCTATACTTAAAAGCCTGCGCCTTACCGAAAACGAAACCGAAATGATC
>WRDG01000216.1 GCA_009783525.1 Defluviitaleaceae bacterium
AGGGACGCCGACATGGGCAAAGAAATGATGAAGCTCACCGCGGCAAACATCCTTCAGCAGGCCGGTATTTCGATGCTCGCGCAGGCAAACCAAAGCCCGCAGAGCGTACTGCAGCTGCTTAGATAATTAAAAATTTTTTTGCAAGCGATGTCTTAATAAATAACAAAAAGGGGCGGGCTAATAAGCCCTCCCCTTTTACTATGAAAGGATAAAAACTACGTGGAAGCTGCGGAACGAAAATATTATACGCATGATGAACCAAAAGCGATTACACTGCTTATTTCGGGAAGAAACGCTTTGGAAAAAAAAGATTACCAAGCGGCGATGCGGAATTTTAAAAAAAGCCACAAATGCCGCATAACAAAGACGCTCGCTTGCTTGCTGCTGCATCAAATGGCAAATTGCATGGATCATCTCGAATACTACGACCAGCAGCAGACGTTTTTAGAAGAATTGTGCGATCTTGAACCGAATTTTAAAAACGTGCAGCAATTAATGAATATCTATTTAAAAACAAACAACGAAATAAAAGCGAAATCGATGGCGGAGCGCATAAAATTATTGCCCGTTTCAGGCGACGAAGATGAAAAGCAAGCGATTTTATTACTAACGCAGGCAAAAGACCACGACGAAGTCATACGCATGTGCCGCAAATGGCTTGAAACACACCCCGGCGACACGGCTATGGAAAAAAACATACTAAATACATATCTCACTCAGGAAAAAATCGAAGATGCTTTCGTTTATATAAATGAATTGCAAAAAGACGGAGAAAAACCGGAGCTGTATCCGGAAATGGCCTCGGTGCAAAAAGAGTTGTTCTTTTTTGAAGAAGGTCAGGACTACATCCGAAAACATATAAAAAATAATGAGGACAACGTCAGTTTAACGAGCATAAACGCAAGGATGTTAATAACAGGAGGTACTTACCAGGGCACTCTTACAAATGACGAATATTCATATTGGATACATAAAATATGCGAAGGAACCAAATTGCCAAGCATGCGCACCGTCGAAGATTTTAATCCGTCTACCGAATATTTCCGCAAAATTGTCGTCGGCATCATTTCATACGATTTGCGTACGCACGTCGTCGGAAAATTTATTATGTCTGCATTCGCAGAGTTTTCCGCAAACACCGGCATTGAAATTGTTTGCTACTACACAATGCCGGACTATGAGGACGAAATAACCGCAGGCATAAAAGAGGCTTCCGACGATTTTAAATATGTGGGGCGCTATTCGGATAAACAGTTGCGCAAAGAACTCCTTGACGACGAATGCGATATATTAATCGACTTAAACGGCTGCACGATAGGCACCAAGGTCGGGCTTCTTGCAGAGCGCTTTGCGCCCATTCAATGCACATGGCTCGGAACGTCGTACTCAAGCTTTACATATAACATCGATTACATCATAGGCGACAGGTTCGTGGATTCCGCTGACGGCGAAACGCAAAAATACACGACAGAAAAAGCATTGCCGATGGACGGATGCGCATGGTGCTATGCGACTATCATTGATTATCCCATCGTTCCAGATCCGCCTCAAATAAAAAACGGTTATATAACCTTTGGCATGTTTAACAGTCCGAACCGTCATTCCGCAGAATCGATACGTTTATGGAAAAACTGTATGGATGCTGTGCCGGGTTCGCGCTTATTAATAAAAACAAACAGGATTGCAAACGATTTTTTGTTTGACAAATATAAAGACCGCCTCGTCCGTTTCGGGCTCGACCTCGATCGTGTCGATTTTGATTTGGCACCGGGTCAACTCGAATATTTTGAAGCGTACAACAAATGCGATGTGATCCTCGAATCGATGCCGCTCGGCGGCGGAACAACTTCCGCAGAGGCGATTATGATGGGCGTGCCGGTTATAGGCTTGGCATATTCCATGCGTACGGCGCGTATATCCTACACTATGATGCACAATGTAGAGCTCGGTCATTTATGCGCGGATTCAAAAGAAAATTATGTAAAAAAAGTAATTGAAATATCGAAAAACATTGATCTGCTGCGTGACTTGCGCACAAACCTCCGCGGCCGACTGCGCGAATATCCGCTGTTTGATATGCCGGCGTTCCGTGTGAACTTCGAAAACGCAATGCGCGACGCATGGCTCACATATTGCTACACGCACAAAAAACAACTCGACGGCGACTTATATAAAAACAACGATGCATTTTTGCTGCGCGACTGCGCCCGCGCAGCGGACATATTAAAACGGGAAGCGGAAAAAGATGATTTCGACGCAAAACATTTTCCGCTGCTTGTCAACGAATATTTGCAAATTCATTTTATTTTATTGGAACGCCTTTTTGAATTGTATAAAAATAATGCAGGCGTATTAAAAATGCTTGTGCAAGTATCAGAAATTTTAGAAACAATTGATAAAATTGAAGACACGGAAACATTGACACAAATGACGCAAGCCATCCGCGGCGTTATAGTAAAATTTGCGTAAAAGGAGAAAAAAATGTTTAAAGACAAGGTTTTATTAATAACGGGAGGCACGGGCTCATTCGGCAACGCGGTATTGAACAGGTTTTTAAATACCGACATTGGAGAAATTAGAATTTTTTCCCGCGATGAAAAAAAACAGGACGACATGAGGCGCGAATATAAAAACAGCAAATTAAAATTTTATATCGGCGATGTTCGAAGCCCCGAAAGCGTGCGGATTGTAATGCGCGGAGTCGATTACGTTTTTAACGCGGCTGCGTTAAAACAGGTGCCGAGCTGCGAATTTTTTCCGATGGAAGCGGTAAGAACGAACGTACTCGGCACAGACAATGTTTTGACTGCCGGAATCGAAGCGGGCGTAAAAAAAATAATCTGCCTTTCGACGGACAAGGCGGCATATCCTGTAAACGCTATGGGGATGTCAAAAGCATTGATGGAGCGCACGTTTATAGCCAAGTCCCGCAATTCGGAAAATACATTAATTTGCGGAACACGCTACGGCAACGTCATGTGTTCGCGCGGCAGCGTGATACCTCTTTTTGTCGAACAGATAAAAACCGGCAAACCTATAACAATAACCGATCCGTCTATGACGCGGTTTATCATGAGCCTCGAAGAAGCGGTTGAGCTTGTGCTGTTCGCATTTAAAAACGCTTCTCCGGGTGATTTGTTTGTTCAAAAATCGCCGGCATGCACAATAGGCGACTTGGCATTGGCGGTAAAGGAATTGTTTAAAACCGACAACGAAATTAAGCTTATAGGCATCAGACACGGCGAAAAAAAATATGAAACGCTTTTGACTAAAGAAGAAGCGGCAAAAACAGTGGATTTGGGCAATTTTTTTAAGGTCCCGCCCGACAACAGAGATTTAAGCTACAGTAAATATTTTACAGAAGGCGACGATGAGTCCGGCATCGACGAATACAATTCCAACAACACGACGCGGCTCGACGTCGAAGGGGTCAAGAAAAAACTTTTAACGTTGGAATATATCAAAAACGAATTGAAAGAGGGCCGCGAATGATCCCTTTGGTTAAGCCCTTTATGCCGCCAAGCAGCGAATTGATGCCGGCGCTTGAAAATGTTTTGTACAGCGGTTTTATTGCAGAAGGCGAAAGCGTTTACGAATTTGAAAAACAATTCGGTGACTATATTGGAAATCCATATTGCGTGTCTGTCAATTCCGGCACAGCAGCGTTGCATATTGCTTTATTGCTTGCTGACGTAAAAGGCGGAGAAGTGATAAGCACTGCGCTAACCGCAGAACCGACTAATGTTGCGATTGTATTGGCGGGTGCGGATGTTGTCTTTGCCGATGTTAACGAATCAAACGGTTTGATTAATCCAAAATCGGTTAGAAAATTAATTAACGAAAAAACAAAAGCGATAATGCTTGTACATTACGCGGGTATGGTTTGCGACATGGACGAATTTAATAAAATATCGAAGGAATATAATATACCAATTATCGAAGACAACGCGCACGCTCTTGGCAGCAGGTATAACGGCAAGCCCGTCGGCTCGAACTCACCATATACATGTTTTTCGTTCCAGGCAATAAAGCAAATGACGACG
>WRDG01000217.1 GCA_009783525.1 Defluviitaleaceae bacterium
CATTCGTCGTAGCAGATAAACAACCTGCGGAGCAAAAATTAATTTTAGCGCGTGTAACAGGCGAAGGAATGGAAAAATTATGAACATAAAAATGTCATGGCTCGGCGGAGCGGGGTTCGTTATAAAGGCGGACGGTATAACCGTTGGCGTCGATCTTTATTTGTCAAACGCATGCATGCGTCCCGACGGCTCGTTCAAACGATTAACTCCCGCTCCGGCGAAACCGGACGGACTTAATCTGGATTATTTGATAGCGTCACACGAGCACGGCGACCACTTGGACATCGGTTCGCTTAAACAGTTAGTGAATAAAAACAATTCAACATGTTTAATCGCGCCAACGACAGCAATTGTCGAAGCGAAAAAAATATTGGGAAACGAAATTAGCAGCGAAAGGTTCATCATATTAAACAGAGGTGAATCATATAAATCGCAAAAATTTACTGTAAGAGCTTGCTTGGCGGATCACGGAACAGATTCGATTGACGCTATCGGCTTTTTTTTATGCGTCGGAAATAAAAATATTTATTTTATCGGCGACACATGCTTCCGAACCGACATGTCCGAAATCGTAAAGCCCGACATAATCGACATAATGCTCGTGCCCATTAACGGCAGGTTCGGCAATCCCGATTCGAAAGAGGCGGCATATTTTATGCAAATGTTTAAGCCGGGACTTACGATTCCGTGCCATTATTGGCTGTTTGCGGAACACGGAGGCGACCCCGGCGAATTTTTGCGGCAAAGCGATGTTATCGCCCCCGGCCATAAAAAATATTTAATGGCAATCGGTGAAGAAAAGGAGTTTTGATATGAAAATCTATTCGTCAGCGCCCATATCCGGAACGGAAGCAATTTTAGGCGAAGGTCCTTTATGGAATGTAAAGGAGCAAAAGTTGTATTGGGTCGACATCGACGGGAAACAGTTGCATGTATACGATCCGAAAAGTAAAACCGACCGCGCCTTTGATACTCCGGGCAGAATAGGCGTCGCCGCTTTTTGCAAAGACGGCAGGATTTTATGCGCGGTAGAAGACACGCTCATGTTTATGAAATTTCAAAACGCTTCATATGAAGCCGACGGCGTTTTGGCAAAGGTTTCCGAGGTTATGCCGGGAATGCGTTTTAACGATGGCGAATGCGACCCGCGAGGACGTTTCCTTGTCGGCTCTATTGCAGGCGATAAAAAAGGTCATTTATTTTCGGTCGATTCGACAGGAATGTATCAAATATTATTAGACGGCATCGGATGCTCGAACGGAATCGCTTTTTCTTGCGACGGAAAAAAAATGTACTACATCGACACAGTTTCATCGCATGTAACATCATATGACTATTGCCTCGATACGGGAAAAATAAGCGCCAAAAAAATAATCAGAACGTTTGCTTGGGAAACAGACGGCGCACCGGACGGCATGACAATCGACACAAAAGGCAATCTATGGGTTGCTCATTGGGGAGGCTCGCGCGTTTCTTGCATTAACCCGGAGGACGGCGAAATAATCGCGAGCATACCAGTCACGGCAAAATGCGTAACATCGGCGGCATTCGGCGGACCGGAGCTTAAAACAATTTATATTACGAGCGCGAAAGCTGACGGTGGTATTCATGCTGGCGGGTTGTTTGCGGCCGACGCGGACGTAAGCGGAAACGCTCCGTATTTATTCGGATGATCAGTTTTATTAAAGGCACGCTGGAGATTGTATACGACAATTCGGTTGTAATAGAAAACAATGGAGTCGGTTATCAAATTTATGTAAACCCGGCAACACTATCGGGTTTGCCGCGCATTGGCGATGAAGTGAAGCTGTTTACTTATTTGCAGGTAAGAGAAGACGGCTTGTTTTTGCACGGTTTTTTAACAAACGAAGAAGTCAGGATTTTTTTACTGCTCATAAGCGTTTCCGGTATCGGTCCGAAAATTGCGGCGACGCTTCTGGCGATGTTTTCTCCCGTTCAAATAATGGTAGGCATATTTACCGACGACGCACTTATGCTTTCTAAAGCGCCGGGCATTGGAAAAAAGACCGCTATGCGAATATGTTTGGAACTGCGTGACAAAATCAAATCCCACGATGCGTTCGGATCGGACGACGGCATAAAAACGTCGGCTTCTTCTGCTACGGAAGCAAATTCACAAAAACAAGATGCGATCGATGCATTGCTCTCGCTCGGCTACGGACGTTCTGAAGCCGTCAAAGCCGTAATGGAAACCGCCGAAGATGAAATGTCCGCGGAATTGATAATAAAGATGGCTCTAAAAAAAATGGTGAAATAAATGACAGAAAATCATTTAAAGGACAAGCGTTTAAATACAACCGGCAATTTTATTTCCGACCCCGCTTTAAACGATGAAGACGAAATTGAACGCAGACTGCGTCCGACAAATTTCGATTTTTATTTCGGTCAAGAAAAAGTAAAAAAGAACATAAAAATTTTTATCGAAGCCGCAAAAAAACGCGGTGAAACCCTCGACCATGTGCTGCTCTACGGTCAGCCGGGGCTCGGCAAAACTACGTTGTCCAACATAATCGCCGCGGAAATGGGCGCGAAAATAAAAACTACGTCCGGTCCCGCAATCGAACGGCAGGGCGACATGGCGGCGATTCTCAACGACTTGTCCGAGGGCGAATTTTTATTTATTGACGAGATACATCGTCTCAACAGGGTAATTGAAGAAATGCTTTATCCCGCTATGGAAGATTTTGTTATCGATATTGTCACCGGCAAAGGCATCGCCGCAAAAAGTTTTAGGCTTGATCTGCCGCGTTTTACGCTGATAGGCGCGACAACACGCATCGGGCTTCTCACCGCTCCCCTTCGCGACCGCTTCGGTGTCGTTCATCATCTTGAACCTTATTCGGTTTCCGAGCTTATAACAATTTTAGAACATTCGGCAAAAGTATTAAATATTGAAATATTACATGACGGCTCTGAAGAAATTGCGCGCCGTTCGCGCGGCACGCCCCGCATAGCAAACCGGCTGCTCAAACGCGTAAGAGATTTTGCTCAGGTTAAATATGACGGAATAATCACGGAACGCGTCGCCGTAAACTCCCTGGACGAATTGGAAATAGACAGGGTAGGATTAAATAATGTCGATAAAAAATTATTGTCCGCCATCATTGATAAATTCGGCGGCGGACCTGTGGGTTTGGAAACTCTCGCGGCAAGCCTTGACGAAGAACCCGGCACAATCGAAGACGTTTCGGAACCATACCTTTTGCAATTGGGTTTTATTCAAAGGACGCCGCGCGGCCGTATCGTAACTCGCAAGGGTTATATTCATCTCGGTTTAAACGCACCCGACGAACAGTTGAAACTCTTTTTAGATTAAACTCTTGCGTTTGATAATAATTTAATGTAAAATGATTTTTGGGAGGTGTGAACGAAATGACATACATCATTCTTGCCGTTGTCTATATATTGGGATGCTTGGCTCTTATGACGATCATCCTGCTTCAAAAAAAGCAATCCGGCGGTTTGGGCAGCATAGCCGGCATAGGCAACGCAGCAGAAACATATTGGGACAAAAATAAAAGCCGCTCGATGGAAGGCGCATTAGAAAAATGGTCAAAAATCGGCGGAGCCATATTTTTTGTTTTTTCTATGCTTATGTGCTTCATCTAAACGGCTGGTTCGTTATTTTTTTCTGACGCTGCATGTTATAGGCAACCCGGTATCATAATCGAGTTGCCTTTTTTCATACCTTTCTTCTTCAACGCGCTGCCGCGTCATGCCTGTGTGCGCCCATGTAGCTTCGGGCGCATTCAAACGCCAAGGCCTGCGTTCCCAATAATATCCGCGGAAGGGATCGCGTGTGTTGTTCATATGCCCGATAACTGCATCGTGCAGTTTGTCACGCAAATCAAAATAAATTTCGTTATCGATTAAGTTTACCATTTCACCCGGATCATTTTTTAAGTCGTACAGTTCATCACTCGACATCAAATTGACCGACAATTTAAACCGTCCGTCAAAAACCGCGCGCATCGGTTGGAATCCGCCGAATGTGTCGTGATCCACTTCATAACGTCCGA
>WRDG01000218.1 GCA_009783525.1 Defluviitaleaceae bacterium
CATAAAATTATCATCGGTCGCATAAACCAAATCAAAAATAAAGCCCGCTTCCAAATCGGCGAGGTCGACAAAACCGTTCCACATAAAAATATTGGCGAAGTAATTTATTTCGGGCTCGGGCGCCAAAGAAGGTGACGGCGCGGGCGAAGGGGAATTTTCGGGAGATGGTACGGGCGGCGGCTCGACGTCTAACGACGGCTTGACGTCTAACGGCGGCTCGGCTTCTTCCGCCGGTTCTATTATCGGATCCGTTTCCGCAGCCGGGGTTTGTGTCAGCGGCGCGGCATGCGAAGCAAAAAAATTGCCGCCGTCAGTTTCAGTTTCGCTTCGCGCAGCCTGACCGCCGCATGCGCAAAAAAAACAGAGGCAAATAAAAATGAGCAGGCATACTTTTTTTTTCACTTCGGATACCTCATATCGGGCGGCGCGTTTTCTGCTATGCGCAGCAAAAATTCGCGGTCGAGCGATCTGCCTGCCTTAATTGCCTCGTCCGCGAATATTTCTTTGCCCACGACCATTTTATACCGCCTGAACAGTTTCAATCCGTTGAAGCGTTTCATGCGGAACCCGGGCGGAATAATTGTGACGGGCAAAAAAACCAATTTGGCCGGCTTATTTTTAAACGCCCTGTTTGTCCTGAGCATAAGGCTGCTCATTACCGGCGGAAGCTTCACGGCGTCCGCCCCGGTATGAAACCGCTCGGGTTTGGGAAAAACGCACGGCTGCCGCGTTGACGACGGAGCCGCAAACACGTTGCCGCCGTCCCCTATGCAAACGATCGCCTCCGAAAAATATCGGTTCAACAGTTTGTCGCTTACTGACTTGATTATCTCCGTCATTTCGTTGTCATTTGCGTGCATACGGTTCAGTTTTTTAAACGTGTTGGGAGTTATCAAAGGCGTGAGGCAGATCCCCATCTTTTTTAAAGTGTCCGAACGTATGCACACGCTCTCGTACCACGGCGTGTTGGCGGGAAAAATATTCCGCCTGCCCGGAAATTTTTTAAGCGACCAGCCGATTATGCCCACAGCTTCGTGCAGCGTCGGATGGTTAAACCCCACGATCATGCTCGCGTCGCCGAACCCGTCCGGTTCACCCACAGTCTTGTCGGGAAAAAAAAACGCAATGACCTTAACAGCCTTTGCGCGTTTTTTTTGCCAGTATTCGTCATTTTTAATTTTTCCGCCGCCAAGCAGTATGCAAAAAAGCACGAAGCGGCAAGCCGGGCCCACTATCACGTTCATTACGAGCAAACCCATCTGCCACGAAACGATTCCCGCAAACTGGTCGAAAGTAATCCTGCTTCCGCAAAAAATTTTTTTCCGCATACTCTTCAGCAGCGAAAATTCGCCGCGCTCAAGCATTAAAATTAAATCGTCCGCGTTAGCTGCGCAAATATTTTCTAACTTCATCGTTTTTATGAAATAACCCCCGCAAAAAAAAATAATTTTTTCCGGTAAAAAAATAACAGGCTGCAATGCAATGTGCAATACAGCCCGTCATATATTTTGGGAGGAGAAGGATTTGAACCTTCGAAAGCTTAGCTAACAGATTTACAGTCTGCCCCCTTTGGCCACTCGGGAATCCTCCCGTCAAGCGGGAACAATCCCGCCGAGCCCGGCAATAATAGCACAGGCTTTTTTGTATGGCAAGCACAACCGAATGTTTATTTTTTTTGCTCCGAAAAAATTTCCGAAACCTTTTCCTGTATCAATTCGGCGGCTTGTTCTGCGTTTATTTGCCCAACTTGGTACATATACAACTGCCGGCTTATGATTTGCAAAATATTTTCGACTCTGTCGTTCATAAGCGGTATGTTACCTTTTACTTCATGATAATAATGGTCAAATAAAATGTTGTACTCATTGCGAAAAAGCGGGACATAATAAACCGGATAATCGGTCAAAATATTTATTTCGCTTTTGACAATTTCAATTTGCTCGCTAACCGTCCCTTTCAACGCGGTTTCGTCTCTTCCTGACAATATTTTTACTTTTCGCAAATCTTCGTAGCCAACCACTTCGGTTATCCTGTCCGTAAGCGGTTTATATGTCGGGATTCCCCAAATTAACGCGTGTAAATAATAATAGGTCGAATCATTGAATATGCCGCTGTTAAGCACGGCATGGTTTTCGGGATCCATCATATATTTCATAAATTCCCAAGCCAGGTCCTTGTTCTGCGACCGGTCGCTTATGCAAAAAGATTTTGTAACCTCCACGCTCAGCTGTCCCGCTTCGTTAGAGTAAGGCTTCAAGTGTACAGCTCTGCGATCGTTTACGTCATATGTCGCCCAATATGTATACGGCGGCGAAAACATGTGGTTTTGAAAATAAATATAACTCGTAAAAAAATGTTCTTGAAGGGTTATGTGGTACGGCTGCGTCGTCCGCACAGCCCATCCGCGTTTTTCAGTCATGTTTATGCCGAAATACGGCTTGTACCAATCGTCCATGTTGGTTGCATTTTTAGCGTCTGTAACCAGCTTGATAAATTTTTGGCTGTTAAAATTACAGGTGTTGCTGTCAAAATCAATAAACGAGCCGAGCGTCCTGTAAACCGCAAAAAACGGATCGAACTGCCACTCGAAAAAGAGAGTATTTTCCGAACCAAAAACGCCGTCTTGGTAGCGGCTCATATATATGTTTTTATACTCACCGTACATCCGCAGCAAATCGAATATATTGACGGTTTCATGTTCCTTGTACATTTCAACAAGCTCCGTCCTTGTTCTGTCCACTGTCATGAAGCTGTACTCGACCATAAAGGGGAACTCGTATACTCCGTAGTCATGCATCATCGCATAAACGGCGTTCATGTTATAATCCTTTAAATCAACTGTAGGATCGTCGCGCATTATCGGCATAAAGTCGGTCAACCTATTAATCATGCCCGGGTTATGCACGCCCAAGCCGTAGCCTTCGAACAGGTCAATGATATGATCCGACTGCGGATCCAACGAATCCGTCACGGCTTTTCTGTATAAGCTCGGATCGTCGTAAAATTCCACCACAACCGTTACGTGAGGGTTTTCCGCCATGAAACCCGCCGCGAAGTCCGGCGCGAACGGCATAATGTTGTTTGCCGCGGCCACGACGAGTGTGCGTGGCTCAGGTTCTTCGTAACCGGTAACAATCAAATCAAGGTTTGGCATTTTGACGGGCTCTTTTGCGCCGCATGAAGCGCAAGAAAATAAAACGGCGCATAATAATAAGCAAGCGGCAAATTTTTTCAAAAATTTATTTTTTATTTTCGTTTTCACTTTTAACCCTCCGTTTAAAATTTATTTTGCATGGTAAATTTTTTACTTTTATTTTTTAAATTATAAACCACTATCAATTCAAAATCAATGCGCTTTTATTTATGCATCTTCAATTAATATGCAATGTAAATACTTTTATATCTCATATTTAACAAAAATAACATTCTGTTTGCAAATAATTTATTTATTTATTTAAGTAAAAAAAACGCGCGCCATTTTTTGGCGCGCGGGTTTTTTTGCGGCAAAGGAATATTTTTTAGCTTAGCAATTTTTTTAGCAATAATTTAAGCTTTTCGATTAGCAAAGGGGTATCGGAAATAATTTTATCAAAATTTTTGCTTTCGCCCGCCTGCTCCAGCATGTACGCAAACGCCGATGCTTCGTTTTCGTTAATTATAGCCAAAGCGCTTTTTATGCCGTGAACGGTTGTTGTATATAAACCCGATTCCGCATCGTCCCGTTCGTTTATTTTGCCCATTATGTTTTCGAGTGTTTCGAGCGCGCTTTCTATGTCCATTGCCACGGCTTCTTCCAGGCTTCCTGTAAAGCTGACTAAATTCGAAGACTCGGATTTGCTTTTATTTTCATCCAATTCGGTTGCCTCCCGCTTATTTTTTACAAAATTTGTCAGTATAGTTTTCAAGTCGTTTGTATTTATAGGCTTAGACATAAAACCGTCGAACCCGCTGGATAAAAACATCTCCTGCTGCCCCGAAACAGCGTTGGCTGTTAAAGC
>WRDG01000219.1 GCA_009783525.1 Defluviitaleaceae bacterium
GAAACAAAAAAACCGTCGCGCAAGCAAATGATGGGTGACGACGGACTGTGGCATCCGGTAACGACGTTCCGCAAACTATATAAGCGGGAAGGAATGAAACCCGGCGCCAAAGCACAAGCGGTTGAAGTTAAAAGGTTCGTAACGGAAAAAATATTTTAAGGAGTATGGCATGCCGTTTATCGACGAAAATTTTTTATTGAAAAGCGATTTGGCGGTTGAATTGTACGAATCGGTAAAGTCTCTGCCGATTGTCGATTACCATTGCCATTTGGATCCCGCCGCGATATATGCAGACGCGCAATTCGAAAATATCAACCGTCTTTGGCTTGCGGGAGACCACTATAAATGGCGCCTCATGAGGGCGAACGGCGTGGCGGAGGAGCTTATCACCGGCGGCGCGCCCGAACCGGATAAATTTAAAGCATGGTGCGAGACAATCGCGGGCGCGATCGGAAACCCTCTTTACCATTGGGCGCATTTAGAGTTGAAACGGTATTTTGATATCGACGACACAATAGACGGCGGCAATTGGCAGAGTCTTTACTGCAAGTGCAACGAATATATTAAAAACGAGCTAGTCAGGCCGAGTTCGATAATAAATAAATTCAACGTCGAAATGATCGGCACAACGGACGATCCCGCCGATACATTATCTCACCATATGAATATGAAGTGTACGGCGAAGGTTCTTCCTACATTCAGACCGGGCATTGTTTTAAAACCCGATTCGGCGGATTTTGCCGCGTACATTAAAAAATTGGCTGCGGCTGGCAATAGCGTCATTGAGTGTTTTGACGACCTGCTTGCGGTTTTGTCGGAACGGATCGATTTTTTTAACATGACGGGATGTGTTTCAAGCGACCATTCGCTTGAGCCGGGGGTGCCTTTGATTTGCCCCTGTTATACGGACAGCGGCGCCGCAATAATTTTCGCAAAGGCTCTTCGCGGCGAAGCTCTGACCGAAAAAGAAAAAGACGAGTATAAGACGCGCTTGCTTGTTTGGCTTGGCGGCCAATACAAAAAGAAAAATTGGGTTATGCAACTGCACATTGGGGCGCTTCGCAACAATAATACGCGGATGTTTAAAAAAACCGGCGCCGACTCCGGTTTTGATTCGATGTGCGACATCCCGATAGCCATTGCGCTCTCTTCGCTGCTCGACGCAGTCGATCAAGAGCATGGATTGCCAAAAACGGTAATATATTCGTTAAACCCTGCTTTCGACGACATACTGTCCGCAGCTGCGGGCAACTTCCAAACAGACGAATGCAAAGTGCAATGGGGTTGCCCGTGGTGGTTTAACGATCACAAAACAGGCATAAAAAAACATTTGACAACGACCGCAAACCACGGGATGCTTCCGAAATTTATCGGCATGTTAACCGATTCGAGAAGCTTCATGTCATATACAAGGCACGAATACTTCAGAAGAATTTTGGCCCAAACAATCGCCTCATGGGTAAATAAGGGCGAGTATCCTAACGATACGGACCGCTTGATATCTATAATGAAATCAGTAGCTTATTCCAATGCAAAGGAATTTTTCAGCCATGCTTAAATTATCCCGTTACATGAAGCCGTTTTTATTCGGCTTGATCATGACAGTAGTGCTGCTTTTTATTCAAGCGATGTGTGACTTGAATTTGCCGAATCTAATGTCCGACATCGTCAATGTCGGAATCCAACAAAGCGGAATTGTCAACGCCGCGCCGGAAGCGTTAAGCGAGCAAAGCATGGCAATGATCACCGCGTTTATGAACGACGACGGAAAAAAAACGGCGGAAGATTTTTACAATTTGATAGAGAATCCGGACAAAGCCGTTTATCCGCTTGCCGCTGGTGCGGTGTACGAATTAAAGCAAACCGACAAACATCAGCGGGACTTGCTTGATGCGGTCTTTGACGATGCGGCGGTTAAGCTGTTGCAGGCAAGCGGAAACAGCGTAGGCGGCATGCTGTCCGACGGACAGGCCGGCGTGGTTGTAACCCGTATCTTCTATACGGAAATCGGCAAAGACACGACGGCGATGCAGCAGAGTTATATCGTCAGGGTCGGGTTGATAATGCTTTTGATCACATTTATTGCGGGGTCATGCGCGGCTTTGGTCAGTTATTCTTTGTCGCGCATATCAACCGGCTTTGCGCGCGACTTGCGAAAAAATATCTTCGGTCGGATCCAATTCTTCTCTCACTATGAAATGGACAAATTTTCTACCGCGTCGCTTATTACGCGGTGTACAAACGACGTCACCCAAATGCAGTCGTTCATGATAATGGGCGTGCGCATGCTTTGCTTCGCGCCGATCATGGGCATCGGCGGGATAATAATGGCTTTGCGGAAAGCCGTTTCAATGGGTTGGATTATTGCGCTCGCCGTGATCGTGCTTATGTGCCTGATCGTTTTGGCGGTAATAATAGCCATGCCGAAATTTAAAGTCATCCAAAAGCTCGTGGACAGACTAAACCTCGTATCGCGGGAAAATCTGTCGGGTTTGATGGTCATACGAGCATTTAACACCGAAGAGCACGAAAAAAAACGGTTCGACGAAGCAAACAAGGATTTGAATACGACCGGATTGTTTATCAACAGGGTCATGGCATTTTTAATGCCGGCTATCACCCTTATTATGAACGGCGTAATGCTGTTGGTTGTATGGGTAGGCGCGCACGAGATCGACAACGCCGTTGTGCAGGTGGGCGACATGATGGCGTTTTTACAGTACGCCATGCAGATAATCATGTCGTTTATGATGTTTTCAATGGTATTTATCTTTTTACCGCGAGCATCGGTTTCAGGCGAGAGAATCGCGGAGGTCCTTAAAACAGAAGCAAAAATAAACGATCCGGAAGATCCTGCGGAGTTCGACGGAAAAATTAAGGGCCTGGTCGAATTTAAAAACGTTTCGTTTAAATATAAAGGGGCGGAAGCCGACGCCGTAACCGATATTTCATTTACGGCGCTGCCGGGTAAAACGACTGCGATAATAGGAGCGACCGGCGCGGGCAAATCAACTCTCGCCAATTTGCTGCTCCGTTTTTACGACGTTACGGACGGGCAGATATTAGTAGACGGCCTTGATATAAGGAGCGTTAAGCAAGCTGATCTGAGAGAAAAAATCGGGTATACGCCGCAAAAAAGCATTTTATTTTCCGGTGATATTTCTTCGAACATAAGCTACGGAACAAAAGCGGACGAACCGCAAATAAAAGAAGCCGCCGAAATTGCGCAGGCCATGGACTTTATTGACGAGCGCGAAGAAAAATTTGCCGCGGAAATCGCTCAGGGCGGCGCGAATGTATCCGGCGGACAAAAGCAGCGCTTGTCGATTGCGCGATCGATAATAAAGAAGCCCGAGATTTTATTGTTTGACGACAGTTTTTCCGCGCTCGACTTTAAAACGGACGCGAACTTGCGTAAAGCGATCAAGCAAAGCGGTATCGATTCAACGAAAATTGTTATCGCCCAACGCGTGGGGACAATTATGGACGCCGAGCAGATAATCGTAATGGAAGACGGCAGGATCACAGGCATCGGCACTCACGCCGAATTGATGCGCTCCTGTCCGGTTTACGCAGAAATTGCTTCATCGCAATTGGGGATAACGGAGGACGGTTCCCATGCCTGAACATAATAAAAACGAAAAGCCGCACGCGAAAAGAGAAAATCAAGCTGTACGGGTAGGCGGGCCGATGGCGCACATGATGCCGGGTGGCAAAGCAAAAAATTTTAAAGGCTCGATAATAAAACTGCTGGCATATCTCAAAGACCATTTGAACGTATTGATCTTTGTATGGCTGTTGGTTGTCGCTTCGACGGTATTTTCTATTTTCGGTCCGCGGATAATCGGAAATATCATCGACGAAATTATTAACGGCCTGCTGTTGAAAATATCCGGCGCCGGCGGCATCGACTTTAATAAAATAACAAACATAATTTTTGTTTTGGTTGCCGTATACGGCGCAAGCGTGCTTCTTC
>WRDG01000220.1 GCA_009783525.1 Defluviitaleaceae bacterium
AGTATCTCAAAGGCCCGTTATTACGACCGTTGGGACAGCGAGCAGTCGATGGATCTGCTGTTTAGAGAAATCGAAGTAAAAAGTTTTGACGGATACCGCGTATTGGTTTTTGACGACCGGTGCCTGCTTGTAAACGATTCCAACGGAGACAGGGACGTGGGCGTAACTTTTTTCATACCCGAAGTAGTAAACGCTTTGTCGCGCCGAAACGACGCATCGGTGCGCGAATTTGAAAACACCATGACTGTATATGCGTCAGCTTCGATAGAAAACGAACACAACATAAAAGTGGGCGCAGTCCTTCTCGTTTCATCGGCGGAAGATATTTACGCAGCCCTTTCAAGGATACAGCAGAGGATTTTGATGTACACCCTGCTCGTAGGCTTGTTTATGTGCGTGTTGGTTTTTTTTGTTTCCCAGCTGTTGATAGACCCGTTAAAAAATATTCTTAAAGTTGTCCGAAAAATGGCGGACGGTCATTTAAACCAACGGATCAACGTGAGGACGCACGACGAGTATAATCACTTGGGCCAGGCGTTTAACCACATGGCGGAAAAATTGGAACAGGTTGAAAAAACGAGGGAAGAGTTCGTTTCAAATGTTTCCCACGAATTAAAAACGCCTCTGTCTTCAATTAAAGTCTTGTCAGACTCGATTTTAATCCGCGACGAAATCCCGATTGAAACTTACAGAGAATTTTTGGAAGACATAACGCAGGAAGTGGACCGCATGACGATGATCGTCAACGATTTGCTAACATTGGTCAAAATAGACCAGCGCGAGTACGGACTGACGATAAAACCAACGGATTTGAACGTTTTGGTTGAGGATGTGTTGAAAAGGCTTTCGCCGTTGGCGGAGCAAAAGAAAATCGCCCTCATGTTTTACGAAGAAAACAGAAAGGCGGTTATCGAGGCCGACGCAATGAAAATTTCTCTCGCCATATCAAACATAGTCGAGAACGGGATTAAATATACGCCGCCCGGCGGCACGGTAAAAGTCACTGTGGACGCCGATCACCAAAACGCTTTCGTTACGGTTACGGATACGGGCATAGGCATCAACGAAGAAGAGCAGAGCAAGGTGTTCAACCGTTTTTACCGCGTTGATAAAACACGCGACCGCGAAACCGGCGGGACCGGTCTTGGCTTGGCAATATCCCATTCGACGGTTTTGCTGCACAACGGCAGCATTAGGCTCGTCAGCAAACTTAACGAAGGAAGCGTTTTTTCCATCAGGCTTCCCATTCATTACAGCGCGAGGAGGTAGTGCCATGAAAAGGTCGACAAAACAGAACATTCAAGTCGGAATTATTGTGGGAAGCCTTCTTGCCGTCGTTTTTTTTGCGACAATTTATTTTTTTATCAATAATAAAGACGAAGAATTGAAAATAAAAGTCTTTTATTTTAATACCCAAACAAATAATTTGGAAACCGAAGAAAGACCGATGCCCGAAGGCGATACGGATTTTGTGGTCCGCACAATTTTAGGCTATTTGAAAGATGCGCCAAAAAATGCGGCGCTAAGCAAAACCTTGCCCGATGGATTGACGCTGCTTGAAGCAGATCTTAGCGCGGAAGCCGTTTTATATTTAAACTTTGACGAATCATACAGCCTCATACCGCCGCTCGAAGAAACCATTTTCAGGATGAGCTGCATTTGGACGTTTACGGAACTGCCTTATGTGCAATATGTCTATATACATACCGATGGCAACAACCTGATTAACGCAAGGGGCAATGCCGCAAAACCGGAAAACCGTTTGACGGCTAAATTAAATCCGGAAATTTCGCCGGTAAAAACATCGACGCGCGTGCTCAAGCTTTTTTACGTAAACGAACAAGCGGACGGGCTGCTTGCAGAAGACCGGCTTGTCACGTATGACATTTATTCGCTCGAAAAAGATATTGTCCAATTGTTAATCGACGGCACAAGGACAGAAGGACGGCTGTCTTCGATACCGCCGGAAACAAGAATTTTGGATGTAAAAACCGAAAACGGCATATGTAACGTAAGCTTGAGCGGAGACTTTATCACGAGGTTTACCGGCGGACCGTCGTTGGCGCGCCACACGGTTTATGCGATAGTAAATTCGTTGATCGAAAACAGCTCGAACGTTAACCGCGTCCAATTTTTAATCGATTCGGAGCGAGTCGAAGTTTTTCACGGGGTCGCAGATTTCGATAAAGTTTTTGATAAAGACGAATCGTTAATTATCGTTCCCGAAGAAGAAATTGAAGATTTTTTTGAAGAAGACGATTATCCGGAAAATTTCGAAGAGGATACTTAAAAATGAAAAGACCGATTATCGGAGCGATGCTTTTTTTGATATTCGGTATTTTAATCGGACAATATTCCGCGGGTATTGTCCTTTTTTTTGCTTTGCTCGCGGCAGCGGTTACAGGCTGTCTGTATATAAAATTCCGTTATTGGCCGGTTATTTTTTTTATTTTCTTTTTTGTGCTCGGAGCGTTTCGGATTAGCATCAGCGTAAAGCCGCAAGACAAATTAATAGAAGACGCGGTTCACGACAGAACGGAATTTATTATCAAAGGCGTGGTGCAGGACACAGGGACGACGTCGACGGGCAATCCCAAATGCGTTTTAAAAACCGAAACTGTTTCATTTTTGAATAATTCAATGCAAAAAATATCAATGAACGTAAATGTATATTTAAAAGCCGGCCAAATTGTAAACGTCGGCGACGTGCTAATCCTTACGGGCGAGCTTCAGCCTCTTGCCGTGCAGCGCAACCCCGGCGGATATAACGAATTCGCGGTGCAGCGCGCACGCGGCATTGAATATAAAATGTTTCCGGAAACAGCGGAAACAGTCGGGCGCAAGACGACGGTTTACGCTGTTTTAAATTTTGTCAAAATGAAAATGGCTTCCGTTTACGACAATGTGCTGCCGGAAAAAGAAGCGTCGATAATGAAATCCATTATTTTAGGCGACAAGGCCGGCTTGGACGGAGACGTCGGCGATATGTACAGGTCCGCGGGAATTTATCATTTGCTCTGTATTTCCGGGCTGCATATATCGATTCTGCTTGCGGCAATTTATTTCGCGCTCGGAAAATTATTCAATAAACGGTCCGCCGGCATAATCGCTCTTGTTATCATGATTTTTTACTGCATTATGACGGGTTCCGGCATTTCGACAGTGCGCGCCGTGACCATGTGCGGCATAGCGGTATTGGGGCGTGTTCTGTTCCGCGACTACGACATCCTGAACACAGTATGCCTTACATGCGCCGCGTTGTTGATACATCAGCCGCTATACCTGCATGACGTAGGCTTCCAATTATCATTCGGCGCGGTATTCGGCATCGCCGTACTCAGCGATCCGTTTACCCGCGCAATTTCGATGACGCGCCTGCCGTTGCCAAACGCCGCAAAAGAATTTTTTGCGGTAAATTTCGCGGCAACGCTGACCACATACCCGATTTTGGCATATCATTTTTATCATTTGGCTTCGTACAGCTTGATAGTAAACGCAATAATTTTGCCGAGCGCGGCCTTTTTGGTTATTGTCGGTTTTTGCGTCGGGCTAATCGGTCTTGTCACAATCAACGGAGCCGTGTTTGTTTCGGGCGCGGTTTATTTTTTGTTGAAAGCTTATGAAAATATTTGCCTTTTTTTTGTTTCATTGCCCGGGTCGGTTTGGCTAACCGGTTCGGTCGGAATATTTGTTTTAATTTTCGCGTTTTGCGTTTTGATTTCGGCGGGCTATATGTTTTCGGGGTTTAAGGAAGACCTCCGAAAGCGCGTTAAAATTTTTTGCTCGGCTATCGCCGCGTTTATTATTGCGGCGGTTGCAAGCTCATTCAATCCGGGTCTTACCTTGACGATGCTCGACGCGGGGCAGGGCGACGCTTTTATTTTGCAGGCGCAAAACCGCACATTTTTGATAGACGCCGGAGGCATGAAGGGCGACCGGGTTTTGCTTCCCTTTTTAGATTAC
>WRDG01000221.1 GCA_009783525.1 Defluviitaleaceae bacterium
AGACGGGGCAAACAGCCCCACAAGCAGCTTGAGCAGCGTGCTTTTTCCGCTGCCGCTCACGCCCGCGAGCCCCGTCACCTTTCCCTTTTCGAACGAGGCGCTCACATTTTCAAAAACATTTTTTGTTTCGCCGCTTTCTGTTTCGTAGGCGAAGCTCACGTTTTCCGCAATTAAAATTTTTGCGTCCACGTTTTCGCGGCGGCTTACGCCTTCGTCTGCGGGCAGGTCAAGCACCGCGCCGATCCTGTCGGCGGAAGCGGCGCTTTGGCTCACCTTCGCAACTGTTTCCGCAAACCTCGTGATGGGGTTGACCACATAGTTGAGCAGCTGCACGATTGCAATGAGGCTTCCCACCGTAGTGTCCGTGTGCATCACGAAGTACGCGCCCACCCCAAGCGCGATCAAAAACATCGACATCGAAACAATCGTGCCCAAAAATTGCGCGAGCCCCTCCCACATGCCAAGCCTCATGCCGCTTTTTATTTTGGGCGCGTAAATTTCTTTGACGCGCTCCACAATTTTTTTGTGCATGAAGTACGCCTTGACCAAAACGATCCTGCTCAGGCTCTCCTGCATGTAGCTGCGGTTAGCTTCCTCGTTTTTTTTGTCGATTTCGCTCGTCTTTTTTATGGGCGGGGTAAGCACGCCCATTACAACCATAAGCAGCGGCGTCATAATCAGCATGATAAGCGCCATGCGCCAGTCGAGCAAAAACATCGCGACCGTTGCCACAACCGCCGACGCAAGCCCGCCCACCATGTTGGTCAGTATGTTCGGGAAACATTCGCTTACAGACTGCACGTCCACGGTCAGCTTGGTCATGAGGTCGCCTGTGTGCCGCCTTGAAATGTCTGCCATGCGCCGTGAAAAAATTGCGTCAAGCAGATCCGCGCGCAGCCTGCGTTCCGTCGTGCCGTAAATATATTTCGACAGCACCGAGGCGAACACAAAAAAGACGCTGCCCGCCGCGATAAGCGCCAGCGCGGCGAGCCCCACCGTAAGCAGCGGCGCGTCCGCGTCGCCCGTCGCCGTGTCCACGAACAATTTGATGAAGAACGCCATCGAAAGCTCGATCATCGTCGCGATCAAAATCAAAACGGTGAACAAAAAAAGGCACAGACGCATGCCCTTTGTTTTTTTTGCTATCCATTTGAAGCCGTACGAAGATTTCATCAATACCTCCCGAAAATTTATTTTCGGGTGATTATACCAACATTCATCGGCCCTTTAAAACCGAATTCGACTGTTTCCCATATAATTTTCTTTTCGTCAAAATAATCGCAAACCGCCCTGACCAATTCCTTCGAGCCGAGCTTTACTGTCTTGTCCCACTCGTTGCAGCAGGGCACGACCAGCACCGGACGGACGGCCGCGCTTTCCGCCACATCCCTGAGCGCCGCGTCGGGGTGCAGCCCCACAATCAAATCGTAAAAGCCCGCCATCGCAAAAACATATTCCGTCTGTTTAAACGGCACGCCTTTGAGGCAAAATCCCCTCGGGTCGATCACCTCCGCTTCGTAATTATATTTTTTGTTCAATATCCGGGCGAGCAAACCCTGCCCGCCCGCGACGTCCGCGATATACCTCACGCTTTTGCCGTACCGGGAATAAATAAAATCCGCGACCAGCGCGAACCGGCTTTCGTCCCCGTGGCATTTTATCTGCTGCCTGCCCAATGGATGCTCCTTTGGTTTGATATGTATTTTTAATTTGACTGTCGGTTTTTTATTTCGCTGCCTATTTGCATTTTAACAGACAAATTTTTTTTAGCCGGCTGCTCCGGTAATTTTACGGCCCGCCGAAATTATTTTTGTCGAACTTCGCAAGCGCAAACGACTCGCCGATAATTTTTTCAAAATAATCAATGTACGTTAAGTTTATGTTTTGCGCGGCTGCTTCGCCGAACTGCAAATAAACAAAATACTCCGCAGCGTCCCTGTTGCCGCGCACGGGACTGTGCGTCAAACCCAAAATATCGAAGCCGCTTGAAATAAAAAAACCGCACAGATCCGCAAGCACGCCTTCGATAATTTCGCGGCGGTTGATGTCGCCGCTGCGTTTTATCTCCGAAGAACCCACCTCAACGATGGGCTTGATCAATGCGATTATTTTGCCGCTTTGCATAATTTTTTTACATTCCGAAACGCCCGTCTTCAATGAAAGATAAGACAGATCCAAGGTTATCAGCTCCGGCGCGGGGTCAAGGCCCGACAAAATCCCGTCGGAAATATTCGTCCGCTCCATGCAAACCACCCTCGCGTCGTTGACGAGCTTGGCCGCAAGCTCCCCGTGCCCGGCGTCAACGGCGTAAACGAGCCGCGCCCCGTGCCGCAGCAGACAGTCCGTAAACCCGCCCGCCGCCGCGCCGCAGTCGAGCGCGACTATTCCGCCCGCGTCCGCGCAAAAATCCGCCAGCGCCTTTTCGAGTTTCAAGCCGCCCTTGCTCACATATTTTTTTTTGTAATATTCTTTGACCCGTATGACGCTTCCCGCCGAAATTTTTTCTTTGCCGCTCAAAACCTGCCGGTCGTCCGCAAGAACCCTGCCCGCCATAATAAACGGCAACGCCTCTTTTTCCGAGTCAAACCAGTTTTCCGCAATGAGCCTGTCGATCAAAAAAACTTTTTTCATAAAACGCCGGCCGCCTCCGGAAAATTATTTTGCGTCTCTACCTGACTTCGCAAACCGCCTGATCCAATATCTTCAATATCAACCCGTCGTCATAATTTGATTTGACATACTCGTCTTTGCCGTAGCCGCCGCCGTAATAGCCGCCGCCCTCGTTAGCGTAATAAAATTCCGCGCCGGCGCACGAGCAATAAACTTCGTCGCCGTAAATATCGTCCGAATCGACCGAGCTCAAATATACCGACCTTATATAACAGCCGCGATAAATCTTTATTGCATGGACGTTTCCGTCCGCGTCATTAATTGAATGTTCCCTCCGACCTTTTTTTTCTTTTATCGTGCTTACCAGCGCCCGGCAAAGCGCAGTCAATTTTCTTTCATTGTCCATGTCCGCCTCCGTTTTTTGTTAATAATATTACGGCAGCGGTTAAATATCACAAATTTTTTCGAAAGGCTCGTTCATATTTTAGCGGATGAAACGTTTACATTTTAGCGGATGGTTTGATACTATGCCAATCACTGGAGGTTTCATTTATGGAATACAAAAAAGATTTGCCGATAGGCAACCTCCCTGCATGGAACACGCACATCCGTTCATCGGACATGCTCCGCAAATCTCCCAAACGGCATTTCACCGACCCGTCGATGGCAGTGGACACGCTCGGCCTGTCCGTTGACAAATTGACAGCCGATCTTAATTATTTCGGCCTGCTTTTCGAATCGCTTGCCATCCGCGACTTAAGAATTTACGCCGACGACGGCGACGGAAAAATATTTCATTACCGCGACTCCCGCGGCCTTGAAATCGACGCCGTTATCGAATACGCGGACGGCACATGGGGAGCGTTCGAAATAAAACTCGGAATCGGCGCGGCAGACGCTGCAGCCGCCAACTTAAAAAAATTCGCCGAAAAAATCGAAACCGGCAAAACAAAATCCCCCGCCGCACTAACGGTGATAACCGCCAACGGCTTTGCGCACAAGCGCCAAGACGGTGTCAATGTTGTGCCAATTTCTTCGCTGAGTGTGTAATAAATTAAGAGGAAGCCCTATAAACTCCGCGCGGAATGTAAATTTAATTCCGTTCCGATAAAATTCTCATCGGTTCGAATTTGGTTATGCGGCTTATGCCCGCCGCGCTCGACACGGCTACGAGCAGCAGCGAGACGAAAATTATTGCCGCCACTACCCTTGCGTTGAGGCCCACGCTCATTTCGGAGAGCGGCTTCGCGTTGAAGTCGCCCTGCGTGCCCGCAAAGTACATGCCGGAGCCGGAATCGGAGGCCGATTCCGCCGCTTCCGTTTGGATGTGAAGCAGGGCG
>WRDG01000222.1 GCA_009783525.1 Defluviitaleaceae bacterium
CGCTACAAGCACAATTAGCTATTTCAAAAGTGCTTGTCAGTTTGGGCTATACCGGCGATGTCCCGATGCCTGATGTTTCAACCAAAGAAAAAGCGCAAAAATACATCGGGCTGGATATTCCAACCGAAACAGCTGCCAAAGAAAAGTTCCTGAACACGGTTGTTCCGGAATGGTTGAAAAAAGCAAAGGAAGAAAACCGCTTAATGTAAAAAACAATATGTGGAAACAGCCCTGGGGATATAGTGAAGGTTGGACGATTTGCGGTGGAATTTTTATAACAGGAATGATTTTACAGTTTTTTTTTGGAAAAATTATTCCAACTTCTTTCCACTTCCCGGTCAATCTTATTTCGGGGGCTGTTTTCTTCTTATTATTACTGCTTGTTTTTTTGATTTCAAAAAAAATCAAAGGCAAGCCAATGCAAAAAACAGAAAAAAATTTTACCCATGAAGATAAAATTATTTTCGGCAGGCGGCTTCGCAAAATAACAGACGCATTAAACACATACTGCGATGGCTTCGACCCCATAGACATAATTGCGAACGCTATAAAAAGCAAAAGCTGGAAAAAATATCCAAAAAATTTTCAAAAAGAACGTCTCGAATATTTAAAAGGCCTGCGTGTAAATAAAAATGACTGCGTCTACTGCCACGGCGACATCAACCCTTCGAACATTCTTGTCGGCAAACGCATGGAGCTGTACCTAATCGATTTCGCGGACGCGGTCCTCGCCCCGCCGGAATACGAACAGACAGTGGTAGCAAGCCAGGTGCTGTGCTTCGAGGAGCCGTACATGACAGGCTATTTCGGAAAATATACAAGCGAAACGATTGCAGACATGTGCCTAAAATGGCTGCCCGTTTTCGACAACGGAGCGGCAACCATAGCCGCGAATATCGGTTCGGCAAAAATAATTACGTCGCTTAATATGATGAGGGATAAAATTTATTTATTGATTGAAAAAGAAAGGAACCGCTGTTGACATGAATAAATATAAAGACGAAATGCTCATGCCCGTTACCGCAGAACAGTTGCCCGTTTACGCAAACGTGATCCGGCGCAGCTTCGATACGGTAGCAACAGACTTCGGTTTGACATACGAAAACTGCCCGTACCACCCGAGCTTTATTACGGAGGATCAACTTGCGGACAAAATAAAGGACGGCTATTACCCCTTCGGGTATTATTCAAACGGAGAGATGATCGGTTTCGTTTCGTTAACGGACACGGGCGGCGGCGTTTTCGAAATGAACAAGGTTTGCATCCTGCCGGAGCATAGGCACGGAGGCAGAGGCAAAAAGCTGCTCGATTTTTGCAAAGAAACCGTCGTAAAAATGGGCGGCGCAAAAATAAAAATCGATCTGATGGAAAACAACATAGTTTTGAAAAATTGGTACGCCGCAAACGGTTTTGTCCATTCGGGCACGGTCTATTACGAAAAGATTAATTTGCTCGTGGGCCTGATGGAATGGCGGATACCCATGAACTTTGTAAACCCGCCGCATACAGCACCAGAAAATATTTTTCACAAAACGTTTTACAGCAGCTTAATAGGCTGCGAGGTTGGCTACTGCGTATATCTGCCGCCGGGTTACAAAAACGGCAGGCGCTACCCGGTCAATTATCACTTGCACGGCTACACAGGGCACGAATCAAGCGAAATATGGGCGCTGCACAAAATGTGCGCCAGCCGCGGCGCGATAAATATTTTTACCAACGGCACGTCAACCAACTTCGCTTACTGCAACATTGCCGCTCCTGTAGAGGACATGATAATCACGGAGCTGATACCGCACATTGACGCGGTATATAACACCCTACCCGACCGAAACAACCGTTCAATCTCGGGGTTTTCGATGGGCGGCAATGTCGCTTTTGTTTACGCGGTCAAATACTTAAAACTTTTTTCTTCTGTGACGGCATATGCCGCGACATTCCACCACAGCATCCACAGCAGCTACGGCGTAGTACATACGCCCGCCGAACAAGCGGCAAAAATTTTTGCGCAAATGATGAGCGAAGAAAAATATTTAGACAAAGAAAACAAAGTGCTTATGTATCTCATAAAATCTCAAGCCGGCGAAATAAAAAATAATTTAACAATCGACGTCCGCATTGGCTCGGAAGAAATTATTTTATGCGAAAACGAAATCATGCATATGTATTTGGACTCACTGGACATTCCGCATAAATACACGGTGGTTAAAGGCGCGGGACATGAGTTGGAAAAAATTGCGTTCGTTAGTGAAAACACATGAGCAAAAACGAAACCGACGAAGAAAAACGCAAGCGCATATATCCAATAATTTTGTGCGAATACAACCCCGAATGGCCGTTTTGGTATGAGGATGAAAAGACGAACATAGTAAATCTTATCGGTACTAAAAATATTTTTCGTATAAGCCACATAGGCAGCACGGCCATTCCCGGCATGACCGCAAAGCCGACGGTTGATATACTGCTCGAAATAAATAAAACAACCGACACAGGCCGCTTGAAAAAAATATTCGCCTCGCCTGACTATATTTGCCTGTACGGTTCGGAATTGACGATGCCCACTTCGCCGCCGCACTTGATTATATTAAAGGGCTACCTGCCGAATGGCTTCGCGGCAAAGGTTTTTCATATTCATGTGCGCTACCCGAATGATTGGGACGAGTTGCGCTTCGTCAAATATTTAACCGACAACCCAAGTGCGGCAGCGGAATACATGTCGTTAAAAGAAAGGCTTATTCAAGAATATAAACACGACAGAGACGGATATACGCGCGCAAAGGAACAATTCGTAAGCAATATTAATTTAAAATCAAAAGAAGGGGTTGTATAAATGCAGCCCAAGCCCGAGTGGTTAAAAATAAAAAACCAAAGCGGTGTAAATTACGCGGCTGTTAATAATATCTTAAACGAACTCCGTCTTAACACTGTTTGCAGCGAAGCAAGCTGTCCCAATTCGCAGGAATGTTTTTCCCGCAAGACGGCTACATTTTTGATACTGGGAAAATACTGCACGAGAAGCTGCGGCTTTTGCGGCGTGAGCCGTAAAACAGAAAGCCTTCCGCTTCCCGACCCGACAGAACCCGAGCGTATCGCCGAAGCAATTGTTAAATTAAACTTGCGCCACGCGGTAATCACTTCCGTGACACGCGACGACTTGCAAGACGGCGGAGCCTCACACTTTGTAAAAACGGTAACAGCGATAAAAAAAGCAAATCATGAAGCGACGGTCGAGGTATTGATACCTGATTTTAAAGGTGAAATTACTTCATTGGAAACGGTCGCCTCCTTTAAACCGGATGTGATTGCGCACAACATGGAAACCGTCGCGGAATTGTACGAAAACGTAAGGCCGCAAGCGGACTATCGGCAGTCGTTGAGTTTGCTTGCAAGCGTAAAAAAAATAAACCCGAAAATTTACACAAAATCCGGATTTATGACGGGCCTCGGCGAAACGGAAAAGCAAATAGACAAACTATTATTCGATTTGAAAACGGCGGAATGTGATTTTTTGACTGTCGGGCAGTATTTGCCGCCGAGCAAAAATCATTTTCCGCTTTTTGAATATACAACGCCCGAAGCATTTGACCGGATAAAAGAAAAAGCGCTAAAGATCGGTTTTAAATATGTCGCGGCAGGGCCTCTGGTCCGCAGCTCGTACCGCGCCGACGAAGCGTTTAACAGTAACTATTAATGACTATAGAAAGGCGCGGACGTATTTTTGATAAATTATTTGTGCGTTACGCGAATGGTAAAAAGATGGATAAATATAAAAAGTTGCTCGAATATATTTCGTCGCTCGGCTCGGCGGCGGTCGCTTTTTCCGGAGGAGTGGATTCGACGCTGCTGCTCTACGCAGCAAAAGAGGCGCTGGGCGAAAAAGCCGTCGCCGTAACGGCGAATGCGCCGCTCTTTCCCGAAAAAGAAACAGCCGAAGCGATGGAATATTCAAATAA
>WRDG01000223.1 GCA_009783525.1 Defluviitaleaceae bacterium
ACGCATAAAAACAGAAAGGGAGATAAAAAATGAGCACAAACAATGTAAACGAACATTTGCACACGCTTTTTTCAAAAATGGAGGGTTTTATTTCAACTAAAACCGTTGTGGGCGAAGCGGTACACTTCGGCGAAATAATTTTGGTTCCGCTCGTGGACGTCACTTTCGGTGTAGGCGCGTGCATGACGGACAAACCTCCCGAAAAAAAAGGCGGAGACATGGGCGGCGGCGGTCTCGGAGCCAAGCTTACGCCGGCCGCGGTTATCGTGATCGTAAACGGCACGGTCCAGTTGGTTAACGTTAAAAATCAAGAAAGCGTAAACAAATTGATCGATTTGGTGCCGGGCATACTGACGAAACTAAATCTCGGTAATATATTTAAAAAGAAAGAAAATGAAGAAACCGAATGAACATCGTGCTTCACGAACCGGAAATTCCGGCCAATACCGGCAACATAGGCCGCACCTGCGCTGCCGTGGGCGCGGCTCTTCATTTGATAAAACCTTTGGGTTTTTCGATCGACGATAAAACATTAAAAAGGGCCGGTATGGATTACTGGCCCCTTTTGAGTGTTTCCGTTTACGAAAATTTTGAAGATTTTATTTTAAAAAAGCAGCCGCAAATAATTTTCATGTCTACAACCAAAGCGAAAAAATGTTACGCCGAAATAAATTATCCGGCCGGCGCATATATAATGTTCGGCAAAGAAAGCGCCGGCATACCGGAAGAAATCCTGCTTAAGCACCAGCGCACGGCAATAAGGATACCTATGCTTGACGCCGCGCGGTCGTTAAACCTGTCAAGCTCCGTTGCGGTTGTTTTATACGAAGCGCTCAGGCAAAATAATTTTTCCGGTTTGCAAAAAACCGGCGAGCTTCATCGGAACAAATGGGACGAAAATTTATAAAAACTCGTTAATTTTTTTTATGACTTCATCAAAATCGACGGGTTTACCTATATGCGCGTCCATGCCGGAAGCCAATGCCCTTTCTACATCCTCGCGGAAAACGTTTGCGGTCATTGCGATGATCGGGATTTTTTTCGCGCGGGGCAGATCCATGGCGCGTATCTGCTTCGTGGCTTGGTAACCGTCCATCTCCGGCATTTGGACGTCCATAAATATTATGTCGTAAGCGTCCGGGTTTTCTTTATACATTTGAACGGCTATGTAACCGTTTTCGGCGCAGTCGATTTCCAATTGCGTGGGCTCAAGCAACGACAAGACGATTTCGCGGTTTATGTCGACGTCGTCCACCAGCAGAACCCTGCGGCCGGGGTACAGTCCGACTAAATTTTCGGAAGCCTTTAAATTGTCATTGTCGTCTCTTGCAATCGATAAATTATTTAATGTTTTTAGTACATCCGACGGAAACACGGGCTTGGGCATATAATGCCTTATGTCCGTTTTTTTTGTGTCGGTTTCAACTAAATCCCAATCGAGCGCCGGAATCATTAATACGGTTTTACATTCGCGGTCGATTACGTTCGCAAGCTCGTTTAAGTTTTTATACGGCGGACTGCAGCCTAAAAAGCAAAAATCAAACGGATCGCCGGGAAGAACGCCGGTTTCCGCAACTGTATGCGAAACGTTGAAGCGGGTAAGTATTTCGCTCATGTAGCGCCTTACAAACGGGTCGTCGTCCCAAACCAATACGCGGATTGTTTCAAAATTATTTTTTTCGGGTGGTTCACTCAAAACGTCGGCGTTTTGAAACGGAACGGTCACGATAAATGTTGTCCCTTCTCCGAGAACGGACTCGAGTGTTATTTCTCCGCCCATTTTTTCGATTATGCGTTTCGATATGGCAAGACCCAAGCCTGTTCCGCCGAACTTTTTTGTTATTGTGTTGTCGGCTTGTTCGAACGAACGGAACAAACGGGATTTTTGCTCGTCCGTTATACCGATGCCGGTGTCCCTGACCGTTATTATTATTTCCGGTTTGTTTTCTTTGCTTTCGCCGAGGCCGGCGGATAAAAAAATTTCGCCGTTGTCCGGAGTAAACTTTACGGCGTTTGATAAAAGGTTTGCCGCCACTTGAGCCGTGTGCTGCTCGTCGCCAACGATAAGCCGCGGAATGTCCAAGTCGATGTGTACATGGAATAAATGGTTTTTTTCTGCAGTTTTAAATGAAATTACGTCGCATGTTTTTTTCAGCATCTCTTCAAAATTATAAACATTGGAAGACAATTCAAACTTGTCCGCTTCAATTTTCGAATAATCTAAAATATCGTTTATAACGCCGAGCAAATGTTTGCTCGCTTCTTCAACTTTAGACAGGCAGTACTCTTTGCGGGCCATGTCGTTAGTTTTTGTGGCTATTGCAGTCATGCCTATTACCGCGTTTAGCGGCGTCCGCATTTCGTGGCTCATGTTGGCAAGAAAATCGCTCTTCGCGCGGCTTGCTTTTTCTGCCTGGCCCAAAGCGTCGCGAAGCGCGGCGGATTGCTTCCTGTTTGCGGTGAACGTTAAAAAACCGCCCGTCGCAAGAAGAAGAAGCGTAACCACCATGCTGATGTTTAAAAAAGTTATTCTGCTGCTTAATAAATGCGTGCTCTCGCTGAGTTCGCTTATTTGACCGCGCAAATGCAAAATCTGTTCGTCGCGTATGTCTATCCCGACAAGCGCCGCCACGTCGCCCGCATCGTTAAAAACGGGGGCATATGCAGTAATGAGCCTGTCGTGGTCGATAAAGTCTTCGCCCGACGCAATGGAAATCTGTTTGTTGTTCCATGCTTCGCGTGCGCTTTCGGTGATGGGCAGTAGATGCGAGGACGGAGTGTATGCGTCGAAAAAAGACGGGTCGTTGTCAATCAGGGGTTGCAGGCGGTTGTCGATGCGATTATAGAAATATACATAGGTTAGCGCGTTTTCTTCGGCGAACCTTATGAGCCTTATACGCAGACGCATAAAATCGGGATCGTTCAGCCATGTGTCATGAGTGCTTGGCGAACCGGGTTTTATTTGCAATGTATCCAACTCGTCGTGAGTCAATAAATTTTGCGCGGCGGCGGCTATAGCAAGCAGGCGGTACTCATAATTTTTTACCAAGAATGATTCTGTAACGTCCATATTTTCTTTTGCGGATTGCATATTTAATACAGTGTTGTTCATGCTTGTCATGGTGAATGCGGAAACAACCAGCGCCGCCAAAGCTGAAAATAAAAAAACGATCATGAATAAATTATATTTTAAATATTTATACAATGGTAAACCGCATCCCTATCCGATTATTTCTTTGACCAACAAATCCAATTTGCCGGGAAGCTCATCTATTTCAATTTCTCCGTTGTAACAAGCAAACGTAAAATTACCGGTCGGACCCCAAAACGAACTCATTTGCGGAATGGACGGCATTTTAACGGCGTTCGGCCCTTGAGCCATCAGCGCTTTGGCTGTGTTTGAAACCGCAACGTCCATATCGTCAACAAGTGCCGCCGCGACCGGGATTAAGTTCCGCTGCTCGAAGCGGTATTTTTGGTTGGCGGTGTTTGTCAGCCAAGCGGCAAGCTCCATCGCCGTATTTATGTCCGTCGTATTAGCCGTGACGCAATACAGTTTATAGCCTGCAAACGAAACTATGGGCTTACCGTCTGCAGAAGGAAGCATCGCGCATCCGTAATTGCCGAGTAATTTATCGGTTATTTCCGCGGCGCTCCATGGCCCGTCGATGTACGCGCCGAGCCTGTGCTCTGAAAAAAGCGCCACCGCTTCGCTTGTGGTAAGACTGATAAAATTATCGCGGTTGCCGATAACATACTCCATTGCAGCGATGCCGCCAGGGCTGTTGAAATCACAAAAAGACGGGTCTTCGCCGTCTTCGCCGAACAACTTGCATCCGAAAGTAAAAAACCAGTTTGACGAATAATATGCGTTGCCGAAATCCATTCCGAAACGGTAGCCGTCTTCGGGAGCAA
>WRDG01000224.1 GCA_009783525.1 Defluviitaleaceae bacterium
GAACCCCCGCCCCATAGTGTGCGGATTTACCGCACGCATTGTGTGCGTATTTAAACGCACGCATTGTGTGCGTATTTAAACGCACGCATTGTGTGCGTATTTATCCGCACATTTTCGGTATCTTTCGGTATCTTTCGTCATTGTACAAAAACATTTTGTAAAATACAATCAAAGCGAAAATTTACGAGGAGAGTCGAAATTATGCATCTGCTTATAAAACCCGCGTCAAGCGAATGCAACATGCAATGCAAATATTGCTTTTATGCGGACGAAAGCGGAAACCGGTCCGTTAAATCATACGGCATCATGAGCATTGAAACGCTTCGCACAACAGTCCGCAAAGCGCTTGCTTTTCCCGATGCCGAATGTGTATTCGCTTTTCAGGGCGGCGAGCCGATGCTGGCGGGCATAAATTTTTTTAAGTCGCTTGTCGAATTCGTTGGCATGTACAACGAAAAAAATAAACGCGTCCGCTACGCCATACAAACCAACGGCATATTGGCAGACGACCAATGGGCTTCTTTTTTTTCCGAAAATATGTTTTTGGTCGGATTGTCGTTGGACGGGCCGAAAGCGCTCAACGACTTATGCAGGCTGCGCGACGCGGAAGACGATAACAGCGGTTCGTACACGGCGATAATGAAAACGGCCCAGCTGTTCGCCAAACACAAAACCGACTTTAATATTCTCACAGTGGTTTCAGCGCATGTCGCGCAAAACATCGGAAAGATTTACGGATTTTTTAAACGCAATAAATTTTTATGGCAGCAATACATTCCTTGCCTCGATCCGTTCAATGAAGAACGCGGGCGGTACGATTACTCTCTTACCCCCGCGCTCTATGAAAGATTTTTGCTTAATCTTTTCGACCTGTGGCATAAAGATATTTCAGACGGCATTTTTGTTTCGGTGCGGCTGTTCGACAACCTTTACGGCATGCTGCACGGTTATCCGCCGGAAAGCTGCGGTATGATGGGTTACTGCACAGACCAGTTTGTTTTGGAGGCCGACGGCGGAGTGTACCCGTGCGATTTTTATGTGCTTGACGGATATAAAATAGGCGACATCACAATTGATTCGTTTGACGAAATCCAAACTAAACGAAAAGCGATCGGCTTTGTAGAAGTTTCGCGCCAAGTCGACGAAAAATGCGCCGCCTGCAAACATGCCAACATCTGCAGGGGAGGCTGCCGCCGCGACCGCGAACCGATGGCCTGCGGTAAACTGTCGCTCAATTATTACTGCGATTCTCTTTATGCTTTTTATGATTACGCAATGCCCAAACTTGCGAAGCTTCCGCCGCCAAATAAACTTAAGCTTCGCTGATATTTTTTTTGACAATTTTCGGCATAGTTATTCCCGCCGCGGCAAACGCCGCCAAACCCACGCAGCCGGTCACAACAAAAGCCGCGTTCAAGCCGAAATTTTCGCTGACGATGCCTGCAAAAAACGGGCCGATAAACATGCCGAGCCCGTACACGGCCTGAAAAAAACCCATCGCCGTGGCCCGCTTGCTTTCTTCGACGCCCCGCACGCTCAAACCCGCGAGCATCGTATAAACGGTGACCGTACCCGCGCCGCCGAAAAACTGCGCGATAAAAAGCGCATACACTTCAGTGCAGTACGGCATCGCTATGCAGGAAGCACCGGCTATAAAAAAACCGATCATCACTGTTTTTGCGGGCCCGAGTTTTTTATGCAGAACGGTGCCGGTGAGCGGGCCTAAGGCAAGACCCGGCAACGCCGCGCATACGCTGACCATGCTCATGTTAAAATTTCCGCCGGTCAATCCGCGCACAAGCACAGGGGTAAAACCGTAAGCAGTGGTGAACACTATGTATTGCGAAAGCAACGCGAACGCCGACGCGCAAAGCAGCAGCTTATTTTTTGAAACCGCCGCCATATCTTTTATCCGCAGCGGTTCTTTTTTTATCTCCCTGTTTTCGATAATCCAAAAAGAAAGCAGGAACGCGGCAAAACCCGCTCCCGCTCCGAGCAGGAATGTGCTGCGCGTGCCGAACGCATTCGCAAGCAGGCCGCCGGTCAACAAACCGGTAACCGTGCCGAATGTGTTTGCCGCGTTGACGTAACCGATTGCCTTTACCGATTCGCCCGGCTTAAAATAACTCGCAAACAATACGGCGACGATGACCCAAACAGCAGCCGACACACCGGATAAAGACCTGAATACCAAAAGCGCGAACGGGTTTTGAAAAAAATACATTCCGAGTCCGCTGGCAGCCGAAACAGCCATGCCGGCGGAAATAAATATTTTTCGTTTTTTTAACAGGTCCGAAACGATCCCGAGCGGAATACGAATAACCATTTGCGTAAAGCCGTAAGACCCCGCGATTAACCCCGCGAGCACGAAGCCCGCTTTTAAATCGATGTCTGCGTACGCGGTTAAAAACGGCACATATGTGTAAAGCGAATACCACATCAGAGCAGTCATAATAAAATATAAGGGAAGCCTTTTGCCCGATTGCATTTTTTTGATCGCGCCTTCCGTAATAAAATAAATTTCAATAAAACGTTTTTGCGTTTGGTAACCTCAACAAACCCGGCTGAAACGGTTTTTATTCTTTTCAAACGAACCAACGAAGGAATAAAAAAACGGACGAAGCGGAATTTACAGAGGTTTCCATTTGTATATTAACCGTATGAATGCTAAAGTATTGCAAGAAGCATGAAAAATTTTGCAAAGGAGAAATCAAATGAAACGGATCATCATGACCGGCCCCATGAAAAGCGCCATCAAAGAAGTTCCAAATCCCGTGATAGGCGACGACCATGTGTTGATCAAACTAAAATATGTCGGCGTCTGCATGTCGGAGCACAATGCGTGGACAGTCGCCAAAGAGGGAGACGTCTTCGGCCACGAACCGATGGGCGTTATCGAAAAGGTGGGCAAAAATATTACCGCGTTTAAACCCGGCGACCGTGTAAGCGGTTCCTGGGGCGGTTCGCTGCCCGGTTCGGGCGGCATGGTGCAGTACGCCGCGGCCGATCCCAAAACAGAAATCGTGGTCAAGCTTCCCGATAACGTACGCGACGAAGACCTCGTCCTCGAACCTCTCGCTTGCATGATGAGCGCGGTAAGCAAGGTCAGGTGCAACATGCCGAACACACCCGTGGCGGTTATCGGCTGCGGTTACATGGGCTGCGGCCTCATCAGCTTGCTCAGGCTCCGCGGCGCGTATGTGGTCGGCATAGACAACAACGCCGCCTCTCTTGCAAACGCAAAGCTTTACGGAGCGAACGAAACCTGCACGGTAGAGGACGCATGGAAAAAATATAAAACAAAAATGCAGTGGGACTATGTCGAGGGCGACTTTTTGGGTTTCGACTCCGTAATGGAATGGGCCGAAGACGAAGAGGCGCTGGACCTCGCAATAAACATAGTCAAAGAGTGCGGTCAGGTTTGCGTCGGCGCGTATCACACGGGCAAAAAAGTCCTGCTCGATATGGATCTGCACAATTGGAAGGCCGCCGATCTTTTAAGCACGCATCCGCGCGAGGCAGACCTCAACGTAAAGGGCTGCAACTATGCCGCCCAAATGCTTTCTAACGGCATGTGGGGCTATAAAAACCTTCCCGTAAAAATTTACCCGATGGGCAAATTCGATTTGGCGCAGACCGAATTAAAAACCAAATACGGAAAGTACATGAAGGCTTTGATCGACATGACGAAAGAAGACGGCGAGCCCTACATCATTTAATTTTCTATCAAAACTTTCATAACCGTCGATTTATTTTCTTCTATAAATTTAAACGCCTCGGCGAGTTTAACTAACGGAAAGCGGCTCGATATTAATTTGTCGAGCCGCACTTTTTTATTTGCGGCAAAACCAATCGTTTCGAGCCAATCTTCCTTGACATACATCAATGTGCCGATGATGCTCAGCTCTTTGTC
>WRDG01000225.1 GCA_009783525.1 Defluviitaleaceae bacterium
CGATTGGTCGTTGGTTCGAATCCTACTGCCGCTACCATAGACGGAGGGCGAAACGGAAAACGTTTCGCCCTCCGTCTAAATGATGTTTTTGCGCCAGCGAAAACATCTCATCATACCATCATAAGCGAAGCGCCATCATATCATCATAAAAACCTTTTCGCTAACGCAAAAATGATGATATGATGAATGCCTTGCGGCACATGAAGAACGGCTTCGCCGCATTAAGGAGAACTTTTATATGAAATTTTTCAAGCTTTCTCTTTCTTATGGCATTCCTTTTGGGATGGGAATGGGGGTTTTATGGGGACTTCAATATGGGATTTGGTATGGTTTAATAGGCGGAACGTGCGCAGGGTTGCTATTTGGCACATTGATGGCATTCGTAACGTTAAAAAGACAGAAAAGACTTCAAAACACCAAAAATTCTTATGTTCCTGATTGCGAAATAATCTTTGAGAGTTATGCAAACCTAATCAATGGTTTTTTTCCGATAGAAGGACATTTGTTTTTAACAAAAGAATCTTTAGTGTTTGTTTTTGCGCGGGAAAAGGCATCCAATAAAACATTGAAATACAGTCTGACTGACATTCAAGATGTAAAACCTTGCAAGCATCGACTAAATTCAAATGCTTTGATAATCGTTTGCAATGAAGTAGAAACGAAGTTTTTGTTCGATAGCGGACATGCTCGCGGCTTTGAATATTTAGCTGCCATCAACACAAGCTGGGTTGAAAATATTTTACTCGCGGTAAATGCGGCGAAATTTTCTACGGATGGTTCTGTAACCGCAGAATAGCGGCGCTTCAGTCGCAAAATCAAAACCTCTTTGAACTTGCTTGTCTTACTTTTTATCCTGTTTGATTCTGTCAATGTTTTTCATTTAGCAACAGGATAAAAAGTAAAAACCGCTTTACTTTTCATCCTGTAAAAGCATAGACAGACGGCGCGACGGAAGTCGCGCCGTCTGTCTAAATGATGTTTTTGCGCCAGCGAAAACATCTCATCATACCACCATAAGCGAAGCGCCATCATATCATCATAAAAACCTTTTCGCTAACGCAAAAATGATGAGCGCGTTCCGCGCATGATGATATGATGAGCAACCTGCGGTTGCATGGAGGATAGATTTTGCAAAAACTCGTTAACCCGTCATGTCGCGAAATCAAGTCAATCGTTTGAATTCGCGACTTTACTGAAATATTTGACTTTTTATCCTGTAAAGGTAGCAAAAGGCCTGCATTTCTTTGAATGCAGGCCTTTTGCAATTATATTTTTTATTTCTTCCCGAACAATTTTGCAAAAAAACCCTTTTTCTCCTCGGGGGGCTGGAGCGATAAAACCATGTCTAATAAGCCTAAGCTTGCGGAGAGGTGCGGGCGGTTGAATTGCGGCAGGCGCGGCGCGACAACCTCTACGGGCTTCGTCAAATGCTTTGACAAAAGTTCGCGCGCTCCTTTCATATAGGATAAGCCGCCGCCGGTCAGGTGGTAGGGAATATAATCCGGATAATCGTAAGGGCATTCTTTTAAGCATTTAGCCACCGTATCCGCAATCTTTTTGATGCCGTAGGCTACGATTTCGTTGGCGATTTGCGCGGGAAATTCCAGGATGTCCGAGCGGTTTGCGGTAATTTGATACTTGTCCTCTTCGCCGACGTTCAGCGATAATACTACTTTGCGCTTTAGAGCTTCGGCTTGCGAGAAGGAGATATTGAGGTACATCGCCAAATCCCCGGTGATATACCCGCCGCCCAGCGGAATATTGTACTGCGCTAGGATACCGTCCCCGCGCGCGACGACGACGTTGGTCGTTATGTATCCGCAATCGATTAACACGACAAATTTGTCGCGCACCACATCGTCGAATAAAAACAGGGTTTCGGCCAGCAGGCTCGAAATATAATCGTACGATTCTATGCCGAGCGAGCGCATAATCCCGTCGATGAAAGAAATGAACTTGTTCTCCCCTAATATGTAAGAGATGAGGCCGCCGATTTTTGCAGACGGCAGCCCGACGGGCTGAATGAGTCGCCGGCCGTCTTCTAAGGTATAATAAACCGGCTGGCTGTTAATCAGCGTATAGTCGGGGTTGTTTTTATAGCTGTCGCCCTGCTCATGCAAGGCGTCGATATCCGCGTCCGTAATCTTGCGTTTTTTGCCGCCGAGCGACAACGAAGCTTCGCGGCAAACCGCAGCCGTAAATTCCCCCGGGACTCCGATAAATAAGTGCTTGACTTTGGTACGGGAATTCGTTTCGGCATTCGCGATGGCGTGCCCGACGACATACGAAACCTGCTCGGGTTCTAAAAATTCGCCGTCCGTAAAGCCGGCATAGTCGCATTCGCCCATGCCGCTGATGCAAATCGTATTATTTACGCCGCGGCGGCCGACTAATACGGTAATTTTACCCGAACCGAAGTCCAAGATAGCTACGTCTTGAGCCACTGTAATCTCCTTGCTTTGGTGAATCAGAAAATAACTTCTATTTAGGGTGTGTTCACATAAAATCAGCACTTTATACGGTGTCTATTTGGCTAAAAGCCGTCATTTTGCGCCAAGTCGCGTACCGCCAGTACGCTTTTGCCACAAAACGCTGTCTTTTATCTCAAATATTCACGCGTATAAAGCAAGGATTTTGCTGATTTTATGTGAACACACCCTGATACGCTTGTAGTATATAGTTTTTTATCCCACCTGTCAAGGAATTGAGCAATTTAAATTTCCCAAAATGCGATTTCATGATTTCATGCTTGTGATGAGACGAAAAGCCCGTTTGTTACGGTTTTTCCCCTTTTATGACGTGGATGATTTTGTATGTCAAAATAACCGCCGCGAGCGACAAAGTCACGCTGTTCGCTAAAATAATCGCCGGCACTTTTTCGAAAATACCGTAAATCATCCAAGCCGTTAGGCCCGCGATAAAACAGATATACATATACAGCGAGATATCCGCCGTGTTTTTTGTTTTAAGCGCCTTATACACTTGCGGAACGAACGCAACCGTCGTTAAAAAAGCCGCGACATACCCTAAAATGTTGATTGCCAATGCCGTTAACTCCTTTGTCGTATAGGGAATGTCGCAACCGCTATTCTTCTTCTGCGGCACATTCGTGGGCGCTGCCGCATTCGTCGCAGCCGCAACCGCAGGATTCAAAATCGGCGGACGCCGTTAAGTACAGGGAAAAGACGCTCTCCAGCAGCGCTTCGTCAAGAACCGGCTTAAACATTTTATCGCCGTTCGCCTCGTCCACCGTGTATTCGAAAATGACGGCCTCGTCCTCTTCGATCCCCTCGACCTCGTCCACGGGCTGCATCAGCTCGTAGAATTTTCCCTCGAACTCAATGCTCGCAATCTCAAAAAAGTCGATCGGATTGTTTTCGTCGTCGTACAATGTGATTACCGAATCCTCGGTAAAAATCTCGACGTTGTTGTTTTCGTTTTTCATGGTTAGCTTGTCTCCTTGTTGTAAAATGCATTAGACCTGTCCTATAACCTAATTGCGCGCAATTAGGTTATAGGACAGGTCGATTTATCTAAATTTCATTCCGTCTAAATAGCTTTGCAAAATAATTTGCGCGGCGGCGGTATCTACGGCGTTTTTTTGTTTTTCGCGCCGCATTCCGCTCTCGGAAAGGCTGCGTTCCGCGGCGACGGTCGAAAGCCGTTCGTCCTTATAAACTACTTCAATCCCGGTGATTTTATGCAAAACCCGGCCAAACGCCTCGGTTTTAGAAACGCGCTCGCCCTTTGTGCCGTTCATATTGAGCGGCAGGCCGAGCACAATGCGCTCCGCCTCCTTTTGCCGCGCCAAAAGTGCGATGTAGTCGGCGTCTTTGCGCATTGAGACGGACGAGTAGGTGCCGAGCGGCCCCGCAATCGTGCCCGTTTCGTCGCTGAG
>WRDG01000226.1 GCA_009783525.1 Defluviitaleaceae bacterium
AAGAAGGAAGAAACACCGAAGGTGTTTCTGTGCGTTGAGCTGACGAAGTGCGGTGCGAAAATAGCCGTACGAAATTGATATATTTAAGTGACGGAGTGATATAACAACTTTTTTCAGAATCGTTGACAAATATTTGTGACTGCTTTATTCTTTGCAAAATAATTTTTGGAGGAATAAATGAAAAAGATTTTTCTTGCAGCGCTTTCAATTTTAGCCGCAGCTATACTTGCCGCCGGATGTTCCGGTGCGGCGGAACGGTCCGATATCGGATTGTTGGATTCAAAATATTTGCAAGTCGGCATGGAGATAGGCTATCCGCCGTTCGAATTTTTTGCGGACGACGGCACAACACCGATAGGCCACGACGTCGATTTGGCTCATGCCATTGCGGGTATATTGGGCGTAGAGGTCAAGTTGATTGACACCGCGTGGGAAGGGATATTCAGCGGACTCGATATCGACAAATACGACGTGATAATTTCCGCCGTCACCATAAATGCCGAGCGCATGAAAACAATGGAATTTTCCGATCCGTACATTGAAAACTGGCAGGCCATCGCCGTGAGGCGCGATACTCCTCCGGTAACGAGCTATCTCGCAATGAACGGATTGCGGATCGGTTATCAGGACGCAACCATGTCTTCGGAGTGGCTCGACGAATTGATTGAAACCGGTCAGTTAAACTGCGAACGTTCTGCGTACGACAAAGTTATATACGCATTTGAAGACCTGAGACTCGGCCGCGTAGACGCCGTGTTAACCGACAGTACGGTTGCCGAAGGATATGTCGGACGCGAACCGAACGTATTCGAAATAAGTTGGCACCAAAAAGACGAACCCGGCGCCGAACCCGAAAGCTTCGGCATAGCGATAAAAAAAGGCAACACCGTTTTGGTGGAAGCCATTAACGACGCTATAAAACAACTTGAAGCAAACGGAAAAAAATCTGAAATTTACAGAAACTGGTTCGATTGATGAACAAAAAAATTTTAATCAGAGTGTTAATAGCGGCGGCGGTAATTATTTCCGCCGCTGTTGTTATGTCTCTGTCAAAACCGCCCATAGAAGATCTGACCGCCCGCATATCACCGGAATTAATTGAAAACGCCCGCACAAGCTACAGCGAAACGACAAATAATTATTTGGTGTTTAACATAGCGCGCGGACGTAATGTTCGCACAGCCGAAACCGATACCTACATCGGTTTTATGGGCAATATATTTCAAATTAACGACGGTTTTGCAAATTCGATGGCAAACATCCTTTTTTGGCTTCCCGCATTGCTTAACGGGACATGGGTAACGGTTTCGCTCACAATTGTTTCGGTATCGGCAGGATTGCTGTACAGTATCTTTATCGCTCTCGGGCGCATATCCAAATTTAAACCGTTAAGTGTTATATGCGGCGCATATATTTTTTTCTTTAGGGGAACGCCGTTATTGATGCAATTATTTTTCGTCTACTACGGATTGCCGATGATCAATCCCGCGCTTACGATTAACGATAAATTTTTGGCGGCTTTTATTGCGTTTTCATTGAATGTGGGTGCGTATGCATCAGAAATAATCCGCGCCGCCATCCAAAGCATTGACAAGGGGCAGTTCGAGGCCTCCCATGCCCTCGGTCTAAAATACGGGCAGGCGATGCGCCTTATTATTATTCCGCAGTCGATACGAAGATTAATTCCGCCCGTCGCAAACGAATTTATAATGGTTTTAAAAGATGCGTCGCTTGTATCGATAATCGCGTTGTCCGACCTCACCCATACCACGCGTTCAATATCAAGCTCAAGCAGTTCCGTGCTTGTTTTTATTCCCGCAATGATAATTTACTTAATTATCACCGCTCTTTTTACGTTTGTTTTTAACAAAGCTGAAAAAAAATTCTCCGTCTATCATTGAGACGCAAGTGTGTAAGTAAAACGAAACGGAAAGGCGTGGTAGTATTAACATAAATTATTTGTACGCGACGCGAACGGCAAAAAGATGGAACTAATACGGACAGAAAAAGTTTGCAAAAAATTTAACCAACTGACTGTGTTAAATGATATCGACTTAACGGTAAACGAACGCGAAGTGGTTTGCATCATCGGGCCGAGCGGCGCAGGCAAGTCAACATTTTTACGCGCACTTAACCAACTGGAAATTATTTCGAGCGGAAAAATATTTATCGACGGCGAGTTGTTTTTACACAGAGAAAACAACGCAACCGTTTCACGTGTCAACCAAACGGAATATAAACGCCTTCTGCTTGAGATGGGCATGGTTTTTCAATCATTTAATTTATTTCCCCATAAGACTGCTCTTGAAAACATCATGCTGTCTCCTATTCATGTAAAAAAAATAAAAAAAGACGAAGCGGAAGAGCTGTCGCGCCGTCTTTTGGCGGATGTCGGGCTCACAGACAAGGCCGACGAATATCCGTCGCGGTTGTCCGGCGGCCAGCAGCAGCGCGTGGCAATCGCCCGCGCGCTCGCCATGCAGCCGAAATTCATGTTGTTTGACGAGCCGACGAGCTCGCTTGATCCGGAGCTTGTCGGAGAAGTTTTGATTGTTATGAAAAAACTCGCCGAAAGCGGAATGACAATGCTTGTGGTCACCCATGAAATGGGTTTTGCCCGCGAAGTGGCAAACCGCGTCGTATTTATGTGCGACGGCGTAATCGCAGAAGAAGCTCCGCCTAACGAAATATTTTCAAACCCGTCAAACCCGCGCACAAAACAATTTTTAAACAGCGTTTTATGACGGGTTCAAAAAAAGAATTCCGTTCGTCACTTTTATTATTGGTGACGGCGGTAATTTGGGGCGTGGCTTTTGTCGCGCAGCGAGTCGCAATGGATTATATCGGGCCGTTCACCTTTAACGGCGTCCGTTTTTTTTTAGGCGCGGCAGCTTTAACGCCGGTCATTTATTTTTTCGAAAAGAAAAAGACTTCAATCGATTCGACCAAAAACGAGGAACATAAAAATAAATTAAAAACCACTTTTTTATACGGCGGCATTTGCGGCCTTATTTTATTTGCGGCGGCTTCTATGCAACAGATAGGAGTAGACATTACAATGTCGGCCGGGCGCGCGGCTTTTATCACGGGTCTTTACATTGTGTTGACGCCTATTTTCGGCATTGCATTGAAAAAAAAGACCGCTCCGTTTATTTGGTACGGAGCGGTTATTTCATGTGCGGGTTTATATTATCTATCAGGCAGCGCGACCGGAAACCCGGACATAAACGGGATCAACGCCGGAGACGGGCTTTTGTTGGCGGGCGCGGTTTTTTGGGCGCTTCACATTCTTTGGATAGACCGCTGCGGCGAAAAAATTTATCCGCTTCGCTTTGCCGTCATTCAATTTATGGTTTGCTCTGTTTTAAGTTTAATTACCGCATTTATATTTGAAGATGTAAAAATGCGCAGCATCTTGGCGGGTTATTCACCTATTTTATATTCAGCACTGCTTTCTGTCGGGGTCGCTTATACATTTCAAATCATCGGGCAAAGAAACGTCGGCCCGGCAAAATCCGCAATTATTTTTTCTACGGAAGCATTGTTTGCGGCTGTAAGCGGAGCGATCATGCTTTCCGAACGCATGGAAATGCGCGGCTATTTAGGCTGCCTGTTGATTTTCATTGGAATTATCTGTTCGCAGCTCCGCATCAAACTTCCTTTTTATCAAAAATAAATAACGCGGCGGTAATCAAAACGACAATCAACGCGCCGCTTATTATTAGCGACGGAATGTATTGGCCGGGGCCGTAGTCGGCGTGACCCGCCAACATAAACATCGTACCGCCGCCGAGATTAAGCGGATTGAACCTGTATGCCGGCGGTATCAAGTTAATGATGGTGAGCGAAATCAGCAGACTGAAACACATCAAAAGCACGCC
>WRDG01000227.1 GCA_009783525.1 Defluviitaleaceae bacterium
AAAAACGGCAAAAAGCCGTTCAGCGCGGACACGCTCTGCCTCGCGCTCCGCGTGATCCTGCACGACCGCATAAAATATTTGGCTCGGGTCCATATTACGGAGGGGACCGTAAGTTTTGAGGACCGGCGCGACATTTTCGAAATGCACTCCATCTACCACGACGGCTTGCAGGGAAACGGCAACCTGTCCGCTTTGATGGACGCTTTTTCAAAACTGCCGATCAAATAACAACAGGAGGACAATATGATCGACGAAATACTGACATGGCCGCATTTAATCACGGCTATAGGCGTTACCGCGGCAATAGCCGCGCTCACTCAGATACTCAAGCGCCGTTTCGCCCGCGCAGATCCGAAACTTACAGCGCTCGGACTTTCGCTCTTTATTACATTCGGGCACAGGCTGTACATTGGCGGCGTAAACGCCGCATCATTGCCGCTCACCCTACTTAACGCAATTTTTTTCGCTTGCGCCGCCGCTGGCGCTTACGAGTCGCTGATAAAACCGTTCGTAAAAATAAAAAAGGGGGTTTAAAATGGAAATGACAAACCGCGGGCTGGTACGATACGCGCAGGAAGCCCTGCGCGAAGGCTGGGGCTATTGTTTGGGGGCTTTCGGGAACACGCTTACACAGCAATTTTTAGAACAAAAATGCAGGCAGTATCCATACAACGAGGCAAGGCGCGAATATCTCTCACGATTTTTAGGCAACCGTGTGACCGACTGCTACGGATTGGTCAAAGGCTACGTTTGGTCCGCGGGCGCGGAGCCCGTATACAACCGCGCGGGCTTAACCGACCGCAACCAGGAAACGGCCTTTAACGCGGCGGCCGAAAAAGGCACGCTTGCGACCCTCCCTGAAATCCCGGGCGTCATTCTTTGGATGAAAGGGCATGCCGGCGTTTACACGGGCGGCGGAGAATTTATCGAATGCTGCGGCCCGCCTGCCGGCATGCGTAAAGGCACGATAAAAAACGGCGCGGCCGCAAGCGGAAGCAAATTTACTCACTGGTTTTTTGACACATACATCGTATACGAATCCGAGCCTAAAATATTCGTGCATGCCGCCGCTTCATATTGGGCGGCAGAATCTTGGCGCAAGGCCACGCAAAAAGGCGTCTTCGACGGCACGAATCCCGGCGGCGCCATGACCCGCGAAATGACCGCCGTTGTGCTTGACAAATTGGGATTTTTTGCATGATGCGGCTGCTGCAACAAACGTAAAATAATTTGATGTGTTGAACAAAAAACCGCAGACGCGGAACCGTCTGCGGTTTTTTGTTTTGCAAAAATGATGTTGCTCGGAGTTTCGTGTTGTCTTAAAAAAATTTAAGACAACACGAAGCCTCCTCCTTGCTGGTTGTATAAACCGCCTACAGATGTGTTACGGATTTTCAATTTTTTTGCTTAAAAAATTACCCGATAGGGTGTAACGGAAAAAAACAGCGTGCATATAATTTATTTTACGGTTGTTACGGAACAATGCTGCCCGCATCGACGTTATTGTTTTATAAACGGCCTGCGTAAAAATCCGTGCTTCAAGAGATTTTTCAACATGCGGAGCAAAATATTTGCAAAAAATATTTATTCCGTTGTTTTTCAATTTGCGTTTGATAAACGTTGCATTGCTTCGGCATGATGGTATAAAATAAAAAAATACAAAATAAAGTCAAATATTGTATTAAAAGCGGTGTGAAAATGAAAAAAACACGTGATGCGATTTACGATAAAGATTTAAAAAATAATTTCGCGGTTTTTTCCGTGGTGCTGTTCGCCCTCATACTGACTGCAGGCAGCTTTGCGTTCATATTGTCAATGCGGCAGATCAACCGCGACAACAAGGGCGCGGAGTTGACCCGCATGCTCGAAATTGAGCAGATTTGGCTCGAAAGCTCAGTAAACGCGGAAATATCGATGGTTTTAAAAATGGCGGAGTCGCCCATTGTGCGGCGTTATTTCGCAAACCCGGGCGATGCGGTACTGGAATCCGAGGCTTTGGCCGAGATCGATTCTTGCCGCCGTTTTTTTTCCGAAGGCTACACGATATTTCGAGTAAACGATATAGACAGAATTTTTTACGCGGACGGCAGCGAGCCTTTTTGGCTCGACACCGATCTGCCCGATAATTATTGGTACAAAATGACCCTGTACGAAACCGAAATGTACAATTTCAACATAAACTACAACCCGGATCTTCAAGTGTTAAACCTCTGGATAAACGCGCCGGTTTTTGACCATAATCACGAGCCGATAGGCATGCTCGGCATAGGGATTGACCTTTCCGCGTTTATAGAGAGGATTTACCGGACGGTTTCAACCCGCATAGACCTTTACTTTTTTAACGTAACCGGCGAAATAACCGGCGCGCGCGACATCGGGCTCGTCAACGAAAAAGTACACATCTATGATGTTTTTAACGACGCGGAAATTGACATAATGAGCAAGGCGGCAAATTTACAGCCCGGCGAAACCCGATCACACGGCGTAGCAGCCGGCATGATGGCCATAGGCACGATACCGAGCCTCGAATGGTTTACCGTGGCGTATATGCCGGACAGCTTTGAAGATTACAAAACATCAATGACCGCGCTGTTTTTGGTCGTGCTTGTGCTTATCTCGTTTATTTTCGTCATATTCAACATTTTTATTTCAAGGTTTGTCCGGTCGCTGCGCGTGACAATGGGCTCGCTTGAAGTGGCGTCCAAGGCCAAAAGCAACTTCCTCGCAAATATGAGCCATGAAATACGCACGCCCATGAACGCGATCATCGGAATGACAAACATCGGCAAGAGTTCGGACGACATCGAACGCAAAAATTACAGCCTGCTGCGCATCGAGGACGCGTCGCACCATTTGCTCGGAGTTATCAACGATATATTGGACGTTTCAAAAATCGAATCGGGCAAGTTTGAGCTTTCGCCTACGGAATTCAATTTCGAAAAGATGCTGATAAGCGTCGTCAACATTTCCACGTTCAGGGTGGACGAAAAAAATCAAAAGCTGACCGTTTACGTTGACAGGAACATCCCGAAGCTTGTCTACGGCGACAACCAGAGGCTCGCGCAGGTAATAACGAACCTGCTTGGCAACGCGGTAAAGTTTACGCCCGATAACGGCTTCATCAGCCTCAAAACATATTTTGTCGGCGAAGAAAACGGCGTGTTTGAAATAAAGGTCTCCGTTACGGACACCGGCATCGGCATAAGCCCCGCGCAGCAGACCAAGCTTTTCCAATCGTTCCACCAGGCCGAGAGCCATACTTCGCGCAAGTTCGGAGGCACGGGGCTTGGGCTTGCTATTTCCAAAAGCATCGTCGAAATGATGGGCGGCAGGATTTGGGTCGAGTCCGAGCTCGGCAAGGGCGCGTCGTTTATATTCACATTCAAGGTGAGGTGCGGCGAATCCATCGCATCCGATTTGGAACAGAAAAAAATCGATTGGGCCAAGCTCAGGGTTTTGGCGGTGGACGACGACAAATACATACTGCAGGATTTTAAAGGCATCATGGAAAAATTCGGGGCGCACTGCGACGTGGCAAACAACGGCGACGACGCGCTTAAGCTGCTTGAAAACAACGAACCGTATAATATGTTTTTCGTGGACTGGAAAATGCCCGGCATGGACGGCATCGAACTGACCAAAGAATTAAAAGACAGGATGACGAAAACGAAAAATTCCTGCTCGGCACAAATTCGATATCCGGAATTATTGAGGTCGACGACGTTTCGATTCTGCAGGGGCAGGATTTTGATAAAATTATCGAAAAATCAACGCCTTGTGCATCCGTTTTCGTTCAATTTCGGCGACACCGTCAAAATAATCTACGACGGACGCGAATA
>WRDG01000228.1 GCA_009783525.1 Defluviitaleaceae bacterium
AACCGCGTCCGGTAATTGCAGCCGGTACAGCCCGCAGATTTAATACCGTGGACATGCTTGTATTTGTCAATGTAAAGGTTTTGCCTCCGGGGATGTTAAACGAAGTTAGCGCTTCCGTTTGCCTTTCGGCAATTGTTAGGCCGTTTTGCGCCCATTCCGAAGGAAATGTAAGCCTTATGGCGGAAGTCGGCGTTATCACAAAAGTATTGTCGACAAGGATGTTTATCAATAAGCCTGCGGATGCTTGGTTGAAGTCTGTCACAAAATTTCTGCCGTCTAAGTTCACAAAATCATATTGTATATTACTGACGGTGCCGGCTACCGACGAAACCCTCAGTTGATAATCCGAAAAGCCGCCGTTCGTTATTGCAACAGTCTTTCCGCCTTCAATTACCCTGAAAGCCAATGCCGGAGTGTTGTCTTTTTTTATTGTCACCATATTGTTTATCGTATCCGCCGGGGCCATTAATCGCATGCCGGCATCACCTATTGCGGTTAACATAGCCGATCCGCCCGAAGGCACGATTATGCTGGTAAATATATTGTTTGCCGAATAGTGAGTTACAATCCCCGTATTGTCTCTTATGACAAGATCATACCTCGCGTATGCCGAACGCCCCGTGTTGTCTATTGAAAACTCCGCTGATCGTTCCGAACTGTTGTTTTGAATTGAAATAGTTTGCGATCCGGCAATATTTTCGCGCCATAAAGCACTCCCGCTTGTATCAATGACCTTTAACCTGCTCGCGTTGTAGCTCACCTGAACCGAAGCCCGGTTAGTCATGGTGACTGTGGTGGTCCCGCCGTTTCTTATTTGAATCCTGCCGCCGGATATACCGAATCCGACAATGTCGCCCGATTGATCCTTCATTACAAAGTCGTACGAAACGACGTTGTTACCGATAAACGAAACGAACATAGTGGAGTTGGGATCGGTATTAACAAATTCGTACGCCCTTCCACTGTAAAGCGTCATTGTTGTATTACCTTGAGACGCTTTTACTTCTGTTTGCACGCTTATAACAAAAAATACTGCGCCAATAATCCCGATCAATAAATGAATAATCTTTTTCACGTGGTATCTTCCTTTCCGAAGATTTAATTTATTTGCCAAAAGTCGAAATAGCCCTTTTATCGTGGGGATGATACATTAAAAATGCCGGAAATGCAAACGATTTTTTATGACATTATTGTTAAGTTTACATTGCTATGATATAAGTAGTAAATTTTTATATGAACGGGACGGGTTCGCGCATATGCAAAACATTCTTTCAAGCAATACCAAACGCATGGTCGGAATGGCCATTTTGGCCGCCATTGTGGTTAACCTGCAAGTTGTCACCACTTTTGTCCGCTTCGGGACGTTTTCGATTACTTTGGCTCTCACTCCAATCACAGTAGGCGCTGCAATGTTCGGGCCGGCGGCGGGTGCTGTATTGGGAGGTGTGTTCGGAGCAGTGGTTTTGGTGGGCTGCATAACAGGAGTTGATATGGGCGGTTTTATTTTGTGGTCCGCCAATCCGGCGCTGACGGCGGCTTTATGCATTGCAAAAGGAGCGGCAGCCGGTTTTACGGCAGGTTTAGTTTACCACTACATAAAAAAAATCAACGCTTTCGCGGGCGTTGTCGGCTCGGCGATCATATGTCCGGTTGTCAACACCGGAATTTTTATCGCCGCCATGTATTTTTTGTTTCACGATACACTGACAGCGTGGACCGACGGCTGGTCGGCCGGGGGCGACGTTTTATATTATGCGTTCATAATTATGGCGGGGTCGAATTTTCTTTTGGAACTAACAGTTAATTTGATTTTGAGTCCGGGCGTAATGCGAATAATTTCGGCGGTCGAACGAAAAAAATAAACGTAAAGAAGGAGAATATTTTATGCAGGAATTGTTGGCGGGAATCGAAAAATTCGGGTTGGGAGCATTGTCTTCTTTAAAGTTGTTTCAAGAAAAGACGGAAAAAGAAACGGTCAAGCAAGAAACCGCTGCGCCCGAATTTAACATAAACGACGTTACCTACATTAAATCTTTCGAATGCGGAGTATGCGGCACCGATACAATATCCCGCATTATAAGGACCGGAAAGATGAGCCCGGTTTCCAGTGATTTCGATTTGCGCCCTGTATACAGCGAACCTATCCATCCGATTTTTTACGACATAGTTATTTGCACAAAATGCGGACACACTGCTTTGTCGCAAACATTTCCGCGAGACCCCGGCAACATTCCGAGCCGCCGCGTGCAGGAACAGATAACCCCTTCGTTTAAACCCGCAAGCTATCCCGATTTGTTAACCGCTGATATGGCGCTTGAGCGATTTAAACTCGCCTTGTTAAACGCCGTGGTCAAGCAGGTAAAAAACGGAGAAAAAGCATACCTTTGCATGAAGATCGCCTGGCTTTACCGCATTAAAAACGACAAAAAAAACGAGCTGCTTTTTATCGAAAACGCATACAACGGTTTTAATACGGCAATATCCACCGAACGGTTCCCTCTCTTCGGGCTCGACGAAAACACGGTAATGTACATTCTTGCTTGTTATGCAAAGCTGCTTGGGCAATTGGGTGAAGCAACAAAAATTGCCGGCAAATTAATTTTGACTCCACAAATATCGCCGAGGCTCAAAGATCGCGCCATGGATCTAAAAGACGAAATATTAAAAGAGTTGAAAAAAGCGGAAGAAGATAAAAAAGGATAAAAAGGGATAAAGGAAAAAAACCCCCCGGCCGGGGGTTTTTTTTTATGCCTTTATCAATCTGTAAACGCTTGCGCCCAATAGAGCCTGCCGCTGCCGTCCATCGCTAAGCCAACACCCAAGTTTCCGAATCCCGCATTCATAATATTTTCGCGGTGACCCGGCGAATTCATCCATGCGCGGACAACATCGGCGGGTGTCAACTGACCCGCGGCAATGTTTTCGCCGGCAGACCAGTAACTTGCTCCGGCTTCGTCAAAGGCCGTGAAGCAATCGCGCCCGTCGGGACGATCGTGCGAAAAATATGTTATGCACTCGACTGCGCGGACAACCGCCGCTGCGGTAAGCGGCTCGCGCTGTCCGAACACAGGAATGCCCGCGTTTTGCCTTTCGATGTTGGTGAGCCTGAAAACTTCGTTTGCGTATTCAACCAAATCCACAACCGTTATTTCGCGCCGGCCCGTAACTCCGTTTGACGCCGTTGCAATCGCCGCGCAGTTGCCGCCCGAAACGAAATATATGACATTGTTTTCCAATAAAATCGCGCTGTCGCCCGAAACTTTTAACTCGAAATTTTTATCGCACGCATCGGCAGGGTTTATCGCGACATTTACAGCGGCCGATTCGCCTATTTTATACGTGTCGCGGTTTGTGGTAACAGTCACTCCCGTAACCGGAACGGTTACATCAACCACACAATGGGAACTCTTCCCGCCCGATACCGGCATACATTCGATTGTAGCCCGGCCCGCGCCCACGGCGTAAACAGTTCCGTCGACGGAAACAATCGCCACTTCTTCGTTGCTTGAAACGAAACGTACGTTTTTGTCCGCCGCATTGTCGGGGTAAACAGAATAGACGAGATTTAACTTGTCGTGCTTGAATAAATTTGCCTGCGCTGTATCGAGCGTAACGTATTCAACGGGCACGGGTGTAGGCGTCGCCTCGGGCTGATCGCTGGCTCCTTGCTGGTCGTTAGTGGCTTGACCAGCTTGCTGGTCATTAATTGTTTGACCCGTTTGCGGGTCGTTAGTTGCTTGACCCGCTTGCAGGTCGTTAGTTTGGTTTCCGTTGTTTTGGTTTTGAGTATCGCCCGTTCCGTTTTGCCCGCCTGTGTTTGGCGGCGTCCATTCC
>WRDG01000229.1 GCA_009783525.1 Defluviitaleaceae bacterium
AGTGGGCAAAAGAAATGGACATCGTTTCGTGGGACAACTATCCCGCCTATGACACGCCGTGGAGCATGACCGCCATGTGCCACGACTTAATGCGCGGTTTGAAACAAATGCCTTTTATGCTGATGGAACAGACTCCGAGCCAGCAAAACTGGCAGCCGTACAACTCGCTGAAAAAGCCAAACCAAATGCGGGCGCAGAGCTATCAAACGATTGCGCGCGGCGCGGATACAATCCAATTTTTTCAATTGCGGCAATCAGTCGGCGCTTGTGAAAAATTTCACGGCGCGGTAATCGCACATTCCGGTGACGAACACAACAGGGTGTTCCGCGAGGTCGCAAAACTCGGAAGCGAGCTCGAAAAGTTCGGGCAAGCATACATTGGCGCAAAAAATAACGCGGACGTTGGGATCATTTTCGATTGGGAAAATTATTGGGCGCTTGAATACGCGAGCGGACCCCATGTGGATTTAAAATATGTCGACCAAATCCACAAGGGATACCGCTATTTTTATGAAAAAAACATACCGATTAACATGATTTCGGTAGGTGCGGATTTTAACGAATATAAATTAATCATTGCCCCTCTGCTGTATATGCTCGAAAACGAAACCGCGGCAAGGCTTGAAGAATTCGTCGAAAACGGCGGTGTTTTGGTCACGGGAATGATGAGCGGCACAGCAGATTTAAACGACAATGTCCATCTCGGCGGCTATCCCGGTCCGTTAAGAAAACTCGCGGGCATACGGGTGGAAGAAAGGGACGCGCTTGCGCCACAGCAAAAAAATAAATTATTTTTTACCGACGGCAGCAGGCACGACTGCCGATTGATTTGCGAAATAATTCATCCGGAAGGCGCGGAAGCGCTGGCGCTTTACGGAGAAGATTTTTATAAAGGCTCGCCGGGCATTACGAAAAATGTATTCGGCAAGGGCGGCGTCTATTACGTCGGAACCGAACCAAGCGACGAAGCGGCAGGCAAAATATTTGACATGGCGGTTAAGGATGCCGGCGCAGCGCCTGCAATACCGGAACCGACCCGGCTTGAAATAGTTTGCCGCAACAAAAACGACAAAAAAATATTCTTTGTCATGAATTTTAAAAACGAGCCGCTGCCGCTGCCGGAATGTTTCGCGGGAGATAAAGATATGCTTACGGGCGATATTTTGCATAGCGGCGCATTAATAAATCAATACGGCGTTTTGATAATCGAAAAATAAACCTAAGGGGAATCAATCATGCGGACAAAGGCTGTTCGGCTGTACGGCGAAAAGGATTTGCGGCTGGAATCATACGATTTGCCGCCGATAACTTCCGGTGAAATTTTAGTAAAAATAATAACGGACTCGCTGTGTCTTTCGAGTTATAAGGCGGCGATACAGGGCGCGAGGCACAAGCGAGTGCCTGATGGTGTTTTTGACAACCCTGTGATAATTGGCCACGAGTTTTGCGGTGAAATTGTCGAAGTGGGTGACGAATGGGCAAACGAATGGAAAGCGGGTGAAAAATTTGCAATCCAGCCCGCGATTAACTATAAAGGCTCGCTTTACGCGCCCGGTTATTCATACACGTATTTGGGCGGCGACGCCACATACGCCGTTGTGCCGCGTGAATTTATGGAATGCAACTGTCTGCTTCACTACAACGGCGATGCGTTTTTCCACGGTTCGCTTGCCGAACCCGTCAGCTGCATCGTGGGTGCGTTCCACGCTTCGTATCACACGAAGGCCGGTTCGTATGTGCATAAAATGGGCATAAAGGAAAAAGGGCGCATGGCCATACTCGCGGGAGCGGGACCGATGGGGCTCGGTGCGATCGATTACGCATTGCACGGGCCGCTGCAGCCGTCCGTCATAGTGGTGACGGACATCAACGAAGATCGCCTGCGCCGCGCCGAAAGCCTGCTTACAAAAGAAACGGCAAAAAAAGCGGGAGTCGAGCTGCATTATGTCAACACCAAAGACATGAAAGACCAAGCAAACGGTTTGATTGATATGGCGGGCGGGAGTTTCGACGACGTGTTCGTTTACGCTCCGGTACAGTCCGTGGTCGAAACCGCGGATAAAATTTTAAATTACGACGGATGCATGAATTTTTTCGCCGGGCCGACGGATCCGGCGTTTTCCGCAGCCGTTAATTTTTACAACGTTCACTACAACGCGACGCACATTGCGGGAACTTCCGGCGGCAACACGGACGACATGATCGAGTCGCTCGAATTGATGGAAGCGGGACGTATAAATCCGGCTGCAATGGTTACGCACATTGGCGGAATTGACGCGGTTATTGACGCGACGCTTAATTTGCCGAGCGTCGCCGGCGGAAAAATATTGATATACACGCATATGGATATGCCAATTACACCGATTTCCGAAATGGAAAACAGCGGCGAACCGTTTTTACGCGAGTTGGGTTCAATTACAAAAAAACATAATGGCCTGTGGAGCGTCGAAGCGGAAAAATATTTGCTGTCGCAAAGGAGTGACGATTGATGGCTCAAGCGGTAATCATGCCCCGGCAAGGGCAGTCCGTTGAATCCTGTATTTTGACTAAGTGGCACAAGCAAAAAGGCGACGCGGTTTCGGAGGGGGAGTTGCTGTTTACCTACGAAACAGACAAAGCGGCTTTTGACGAAAACGCCAAGTTTTCGGGCGTGCTGCTCGACATTTTTTTCATTGAGGGCGACGACGTCCCTTGTTTGGAAAATGTTTGCGTGATCGGCGAAGCGGGCGAAACATTTGTAAACGCCGTTGAAGTCGTCTCTGCGGCAAAGCCGGATATAATTTTAGACAAAAAAACCGTCATGTCGCCGAGAGCAAAAAGTTTAGCGAAACGTTCCGGCATTGACCCGTCGTTTGCGGTCGGAACCGGGCCCGGAGGGCGAATCATTGAGAGCGACATAGAATTGCTGCTGCAAAAACCGGCGGCGCAGGACGCTAATCCTGCAAAGATAAAAAAAGATGCGGAAACAAACGCCGCTGCAGCTCAAGAGGTAAAAAAAATAAACGTATCCCGCGAAACAGAATACATAAAACATTCCGGGATACGAAAAATAATAGGCAAATCGATGCACGCGTCGCTTGCGGCAATGGCGCAGCTGACGCTTCAATCGTCGTTCGACGCGACTGACATCATGGATTTCCGAACTAAAATAAAAGAAAAGAACGAAGCTTTGCGTTTGCCGAATATTACTTTGGGTGACATGGTGCTGTTTGCGGTTTCGAGAACATTATTAAATCATCGCGGGCTTAACGCGCATTATGACGACGAAGGCATGCGCTTGTTTGCATACGTCAATTTAGGTGTTGCGGTTGACACTGAGCGCGGTTTGATGGTGCCGACATTGTTTGACGCAAGCGGCATGTCACTTGCCGAATTGTCGAACGAAACAAAAAAACTTGCGGAAGCCTGCCGCTCGGGAAATATTTCGCCCGATCAACTCACAGGCGGCACTTTTACCGTGACAAATCTTGGCTCATTGGGAGTGGAGGCGTTTACACCCGTAATTAACCCGCCGCAAACAGCCATTCTCGGAGTATGCTCCGCAGTCGAACGTCCGCGCACCGTTAAAGGCGTTATCGGATTTTATCCTGCGATGGGATTGTCGCTTACGTTCGACCACAGGGCGGTGGACGGCGCTCCGGCGGCGCGGTTCCTTTCGGATTTATGCAAGTATTTGGAAAATTTTACATTAAACGCGGCTGTAAATTGACGGAAGCGGAAGTTTGAAAATCATTAGCGAAAGGAAAGTCGCGGGCGGCTTGTCAAGCACTGTATGTACGCGACGCGAAAGGTAAAAAAATGTATGACTTGATAATCATCGGC
>WRDG01000230.1 GCA_009783525.1 Defluviitaleaceae bacterium
GAAAAAAGCCAGGTTCCGATAATTATGCTGACTGCCCGCGCCGAAGAGGTAGACAAGGTGCTCGGGCTCGAAATGGGTGCGGACGACTATGTGACCAAACCGTTCGGCGCAAGCGAGCTCATGGCGCGCGTAAAGGCAAACCTGAGGCGCACCGAAGTTCCGGCGAACGCAAAAACGGACACAAGGGTTTATACATTCGGCGACCTGTCGATTGATATTGACATGATGGAGGTAAAACGAGGCACCGACGTTGTTGAGCTTACGCGGCGCGAATATGAGCTTTTAAAATTTTTGGCGTTGCAAAAAAGCCAGGTATACACACGCGAAAACCTGCTTGAATTCGTTTGGGGCTACGACGACTATTACGGCGACGTCCGTACTGTGGACGTAACGGTTCGCAGGCTGCGATCCAAACTTGAAATCAATCCGGACAACCCGCAGTACATTCTTACTAAACGTGCAGTCGGCTATTATTTCAACCCGGAATATTCCATTACCGCCGAATCGTAGTACATATCATGAACAAAAATGAAACAAGCTTTTTCCGCGCAATAAACGCGCGGCGCATATAAAACAAATGGGCAGCATAAAATTCAAACTGATTGCCGAATGCGTTGCAGTCATCATGATCGTAATGATAACAAGCGGCAGCTTCATGCTGGTGCGCGTCAAGCAGGACGAAATCAGGAGCGCGAGGATCACGCTCACCGAACACGCGCTCGTAATAAACAACGAGATACTTCAGGCGTACGATTCGCTCGAACAAATGACTGTGGCCTACGAAAGCCTCGTGTTGATCAGGTACGGAGCTTTCGGCATACAGAGCTGCATATTAAACGACATGGGACAGCCGGTCGCGCCCGTAGATTTTTTGGGGATGCGTTTTAACGACAAGGCAGTAATCGCTGCGCTCGCGGGAGACGAAGGTTTTACGTCGGGTCACAAAGCTCCCGACCTTAACGACGTTGAGCAGGAGTGGATCTGCCTAGCCAAACCCGTCACAAAAAACGGCAATCTGTTTATAATTTATACACGCATGAACGCCAAAACCATGAACGACAGCCTCGCTCAACTCACCTGGGCGATCGTGATGACCGTGGTTTTGGCTTTATTTTTGACCGGAGTGCTTTGGGCGTTTTTCGCCAATACACTCACAAAACCAATCGTCGCGCTCACACGCCACGCCAAAGAGCTCGCGCGAGGCAATCTCGAAAGTAAAATAACAGTGCAGAGCAAAGACGAAATAGGACTGCTTGCGGAAAATTTTAACCGCATGGCTACAGAACTGCACATTACCATGTCGGACATCATAAGCGAAAAAAATAAAAGCGAGGCGGTACTGCACAACATAACCGACGGCGTGCTCGCCTACGACGCTTCCGGCGTTATAATTCGCGCAAATTCGGCGGGGTTCGAACTGCTGAACGAACAGGTCGCAGATATCCCGTTAAGCGAAATGCTGTCTCTGCTAAAAATAGAAGCCGACGACATCGGCGCGCTGCCGCAAGACAAAAGCACCGAAAGCACGGTTTCGATCGCCGGCAGATTTATTACGGCAACAGTTACTCCGTACACGAACCAAACCGGCAACGTGGACGGCTACATTATTGTCCTGCAGGATGTTACGAGGCAGACTAAGCTTGACAATATGCGCAAGGAATTTGTCGCGAACGTTTCGCACGAGCTGCGCACGCCGCTAACATCCATAAAAACATATTCCGAAACCCTGCTGGACGGCGCTGTAAACGACGCCGAAGTCGTGATGAAATACCTCAAGGTCATTTACGACGAGTCGGAACGGATGTCGCTTTTGGTCACGGATCTGCTCGAACTGTCGAGGCTTGACACGCATCCGATCAACACCGAAACAGAAATATTGGATCTTGTCGGTCTTGTGCAGATAGCTGTCAAGCAAAACATGGTGCATGCGGCAAAAAAACAACAAAAAATATTTTTTGACGCGCCGCTCGCCCCATATTTTATTGAAGCCGACATGCGCCGTATCAACCAGGTGCTTACAAACATAATTACAAATTCTGTCAAATACAGCGCGAATGAAACAGAAATAAACATAACGGCCGAAGAAACGAGCAAATATTACCGCATATTTATAAAAGACCAAGGCTTCGGGATACCCAAGGACGACCTGCGGCACATCTTCGACCGTTTTTACCGCGTCGACAAAGCGCGTTCGCGCGCGATGGGCGGCACCGGGCTTGGACTCGCCATTGCAAAAGAAATTATGGAAGAGCACGGCGGCCGCATTTCGGTAAGCAGCGAACTCGGCTCGGGTACCACCATGACCCTTCGCTTTAACAGGTACATAGAAAAAAGCGGCGATTCGGAATTTATTTTATGATAGCGCGAATTAAATACTTTTTTATTGTCGCATTGGCAATATGCGCGGTTTATCAAACGGTCACACTGTGGTTTAACAATATCCAAAACCGCAACTTCTTTTACGATTATATCGCGGGATGGTTCGAGCCTTCCGAGCACGACCCGAGAAACGGCATCGCAACTCCGTACAGGGTTACGGAAAATTTCGGCGGTAACAGGATGCATGTTTCGTACGGCTTTCAGGAACAGGAAGTGATAGCCTATTTTGAGGCGGCGATGACGGAAACGCTTCGCGGCGGTTCATTTCAAATGTCTTACCCCGTCGATTATAATTATCTTTTCAGCGAACGCTCGTATATTTTTCAATACGCATTCACAATGACATCAGAAGCTTTTTCGCGGGCTTTTAATCAAAACGCCAACGCGCTCGTATCCCGCGGCCTTACTAATTTCGATGCGGTAATTATTTATCCGTCAAGCGGCGCGAACGAATATGTCCGCGTTATTTTTTTGGACGGAGATACGGCGTATCTGTATCTGCTTAAAAACGACAAGCTTCCCGGAATCACATTGCCGAACCACAGCGGGCTTACTTATGTATCCGCGGCGTTGCTCGGCCTGCCGATAACGCATGACATGATAATCGCTCGGCTGCCCGAGGGCGAAACGGCACTCAATTCCGTTACGGCGGTTAACCCGTACGAAAACGCCTACGGCGAAAAACAGCTTGTCACGATACAGCGCCGCGTCGAGGGTTTTTTCGACAACCCGTCATTAGTGAGCGCGGGATTGAGCCAGGGCGGCGTGTTTACTTTCCGCGACGACCTGACGGTCGTTCGCTATTACGAAAACGATACGCTGGAATATGTCAGCTATAAAACGACGGGCCGCGAAGCAGTTTCGAGTCTCGGCAGCAATTACGCCGCCGCGGTAAAATTTATCGCGGCCGACCTTTTCGTTACAAACGAATATTATTTGGCAGATTATTCTTACGAAGAAAACCGTCACGTTTTTTATTTCAACTACACAGTAAACAACCTGCCGCTGTTATCGCCGAACGGTTCGTGCGCTATCGAAGTGACCGTAGACCACGGCATCGTCTCGCGTTATTTAAAAGCGGTGGGGACATATGCGATCGACGGCGATGCGTATATAAACGTTAAAATATCTACAGATACTTTGATCGGACGCCTGCGCGGCCACAACAACCGCGTGACCCTCGCATATGCGGTCAACCCTTCCGGCGAAGTGCGGCTCAGCTGGATCGTCGGCAACATAAGCGGGATACAGATAATCGAGGCGGAATAAAACCCGCTAAACAAGGAAGAAACACCGAAGGTGTTTCTGTGCAAGGAAGAAACACCGAAGGTGTTTCTGTGTATTGAAAGGCGAAAAAAAATGTTGTGGGAAAAAGCAAAAAATCTGATCATTATTTTTTTTCTTATGCTTAACGCCGTGCTCGCGGC
>WRDG01000231.1 GCA_009783525.1 Defluviitaleaceae bacterium
TGCTAAACGCAAGGCTCTCTTCGCTGATGTCCATCAAAACAAAGTCCGACTCCGCCAAAACCGGTTTCATGAACATGTCAGTGATCAAGTTTCGGGCGAACCCTTTGCTCCCGGCTCCAAGATAAACTATCTTTGCCATTTTTTCCCACTCCCTATTTTTTTTCTTGCATTGATATTTTTAACGTCCATATTTTTTTCCCATATGGGGGCAAAACGCATTCCGCACCGAATGCACGCGCTCTGTCCGGCCTGTCGAGAGGCGCAGTGCACGGTTCTATAATCATGCAGTTGCCTATATGGCAACCTTTTGATACAAGCAAACCTAAATAGGGCACCGTGTCCGCAGATGTTTCAAACGTATAGAGCCTTTCAGAGGAAGGATAAAAAACGCTCAAAACATTTTTATTCAAACGCTCTGTGCAATAAAATTTTTCCATGTAACATCCTGCGTTAATTTCGGCACTAAAAAAATTAAGATAATCGGATTTGGTAAAAAAATCCGCGAGCGAAATTCGTTTGCCGTAGTTGCCTAAAATTCCGTCGCGGCTGTATGTAACAAATAGATTTTTTTCCTGCGGAAAAGAAAATTTTTCATCTCCGTCTAACTGCAGCATGACATGAGCTGCCCAAAGGCAGTCGAATTCGAACGAAGAATTGTTTGCAAGCTCATATTCAATCGATAAAACGTTAACTTGCGTGAACATAATTTTTTTGCTTAACAAATATGGAAACCTCACGCCGTTCGCCTTCATGACAACGCAGTCATTATTATTTTCATATTTCCAGCCGATCGACCAAACCTCTCCGTGATCGGGCATTTTAATACCGTCCCACGGATAACGCTCGTAATAACATTCGTCAATATTCGGAAACATATCGTCAAATCCGCACACGTCGGTTTCGTTGTAGCCGGAACCGTAAACATGCTGCCGTAGTGTGTCTGCGCGGCTCTGTATCAATAATTCGCGTTTGGCTGATTTATCGTACAAAGAAACCATTTTCGCGCCTTGTTCCAAAAAAATGGTTTTCATGCAGTCGTTTTCTATTGAATAAGCCGGTTTGCTTTTATAATCAATTTTATTTACGGTCATGAGATAAAATAATCCCTCCTTGCCCGGGAACCGAAACACTCACGCATCCGTGATGTATGTTATGTTTTTCGGGAATGATATTGTAACTGCCGCCGTATGTAACCAACAATTTGCTCATAAAGCCGTCTGTCGCACCCGCTTTCCAAACAGGAAGCGAGATTGTTTTGGCCGCCGCATTATTATTTATGGCGGTAACGATGCAGTCGCCGGCATCCCATCTTGCAAATGACAATATCCCGTAGTCGCTCCATAAAAACATAACCGAACCCTTTTTTAGCATCGGATGTTCTCCTCTGATTTTCGTCAGCTCTTTATGGAGCCCGGTCATTGTTTGATCTTCTTCTCCCCACGGAAACGGCCGTCTGTTGTCCGGATCTGTCCATCCTGAAAGACCTGCTTCGTCTCCGTAATAAATTGTAGGTGCGCCGGGCCAAGTCATTTGAAAAACAACCGCTTCCATCATCACGGCTTTATTTATTCCGGTGTCGGCCGCCGCCGCTCCCTTGGTATGCAGCCTGCCGACCGTACGGTTTGTTCGCGTTAAAAACCTCGAATGGTCATGGTTTGATAACTCGTTCATAGCTGTTTGCATTGCATGTATGTTCAACCGCGCCAATTGATGCCTCATCGTGGTTTCGAAAGCCATCGCGTTGCAAAACAAATGCGGTTTTGCATTCTCGCTGTGTTTGTCGATACCGGTTAAAAACCATGTCAGCGGCATCATAAACGCATCATAGTTCATGAAGGTATCCCATTCACCGCCTGAAAGCCACGGGGTGGCGTCACCGTAATGCTCGGCAATAATTATCGCTTCCGGATTCGCAGATTTTACCGATTTACGGAAGTCACGCCAAAACTGGTGATTAAACGCTTCGCTTCGGCCCAAATCCGCGGCGACGTCCAAACGCCATCCGTCTGCGTTATACGGAGGCGAAACCCATTTTGCCGCAATATCCAATATGTATTTATACAATTCGGGAGATTCTTCGTAATTTAATTTCGGATGGTTATCGTTTCCCCACCAACCGTCGTAACAATCGTTATTTGGCCAATTTGAGTCAAACCAAACAAAATACTCGCGGTATGGGCTCCGTGCGTCACGATATGCCCCCGGAGGATAATCGCCGCCTTTATAGAACCCGCCTTTATCGAGCCATTTGTTGTACGAACCGCAATGGTTAAACACGCCGTCCAAAATAATTTTTATGCCCATGCTGTGAGCTGCTTCGACAAGATCAACAAACAATTTGTTGCTTGCTTCGAGGTTTTTTTTACTTGTTGTCCGTTGTTTATATTTTGTCGCGTAGCGGTTGTTTAATTTTTCGAACGTCAGTTCTTGTCCGCCGTCTTCGATTATCACGCCGAAATGCGGATCGACGTAATCGTAGTCTTGTATGTCATATTTATGGTTGCTCGGAGAAACGTTGATGGGATTTAAATATATTGCCTCCGTGCCAAGACTTTTTATGTAGGGGAGTTTTTCGATCACCCCCTGCAAGTCGCCTCCGTAAAAATTAACAAAATCGTCTGTTTCGATGCTTTTAGTCCATTCAACTGATCGTGCAGGTCTGCCTAAATACGCATATTCAAAATCCACGACGTCGTTACTGAGATCGCCGTTATAAAACCGATCTACAAATATTTGATACATTACCGCGCCCTTTGCCCAATCCGGCGTTGAAAATCCGGGTATTATCAAAAAATTAAAGTCCGAATTCAACTCGTCGCATATTCCGTTTTTATTGTAGTAATAAACCCTTTTGTTTTTTACCAACGAAAAAAAATATCGCATACTTGTGTCTAAAATGAAAAAATCCGCTTCATAAAAATCAAAAACACGATCGGAAACAATTTTTTTCATAATTGATGTATTTTGATTTTCTGATTTGTTTTTTTCATAATAAAAATGCAAAAAAACATCGTCCGCATCATTTAGCGCGGTACGAATCTTTATCTTAATATTGTCTCCCGGATTCGGAGCGTTGGGATACATGTAATATTCGGTTTCGTCCGAATAAATAGCTTCCATGTTTAAATATGAATGATTCATACCGGCATAAAAACCGCGCTTGGCATATACGCTCAACCATGCCGCAGACAAATTCATATGTTAATGCTCCTCATCAAAAAAATAAAAAAGCGGAATTAAATAAATGATTTAATCTCCGCTTCGAGTTTTTTTACCGATTCGACAAAAATCGGGTTGTTTTCTGCTATAAACTTAAAATTTTCAATCGCAGCCGCTTTTTCGAGATCGGATGCCATTCCCGCAATTTTTTCGGCAAAAATATCAAAACATATACTTTTTACTGCATGAACTTTTATTTTGTATTCGTTCATTTTTTCGGGGGTTACATTTTCAAACAAAACGATCATTGGACCGATATTCGTTAAAAATGAACTTAATATTTTTTTGTAAATATCCTCGTCGTTGTTATAACGTTCGATTCCTTTTTTGGTATCCAATAAAAGGTTCATATCGGCCGAGTGATTGTTACTTGCTGTTATTTCATTCGGCGAATGATATTTTTCGGCGACCTCCGCCGCTTCGTCAAATTCGCTGTGCAATAAATATTCAGATATTGAACTGATCATTTTTTTTACGGGATACGACCATGTATGTTTTCTTAGATCGGATACCGCTTTGTCTGCCGTTCGTTCGTCATAAATTTGGCATGCTTTTTTTATTTCCGCCAATTTGTCGCAAAGAA
>WRDG01000232.1 GCA_009783525.1 Defluviitaleaceae bacterium
AAGTACCAATTTATTTATTTCGGATTTGCGCATTGTTTTATGTTTTGCTTCGAAATATTTTTTTACATAGCCGTATGCGGTTTTTTCGGCGATTGTCGCTATGGTGCCGGCTTTAAAAACGTATTCTTCGCCGAAAAGTTTTTCTGCGTGTGCGTGTGCCTTGGCCTGGTATTCGCCGGAAAAATTTAAGTCGATGTCCGGCTCTTTATCAAAATCGAAACCCAAAAATGTTTCAAACGGAATGTTGTGCCCGTCGCGGTGCAATGCTGCGCCGCATTTCGGGCAGTCAGCGTAAGGCATGTCGCAGCCAGAACTTTCGGCGTACGAAAGCACGGCGGGCGAATCGAAATCAGAATATTTGCATGACGGGCATACATAATGCGCGGGCAGCGGATTAACCTCGGTTACGCCGGACATTGTCGCCGCAAGCGACGAGCCGACCGATCCGCGTGAGCCGACCAAATATCCGTCTGCTTCCGATTGCGAAACAAGCTTTTGCGCGGCTACATACATTACCGCGAATCCGTTTTTTATTATCGAATTCATTTCGTATTCGAGCCTTTGCTTGACCGGATCCGGCAACGGATTTCCGTAAATGCTGGTTGCTTTTGAATAAACCAAATTTTTCAATTCTTCGTCGGCGCCGGGAATTTTCGGAGGAAACGTGCCGTCGGGTATCGGCTTGATTTTTTCAAACCATCCCGCAATCAAATTAGTGTTTGCCACAACTACTTCGTATGCTTTTTCTTCGCCGAGGTATTTAAATTCCGATAGCATTTCATTTGTTGTTCTGTAAAAAAGCGGCGCTTGGTTGTCCGCGTCTTCATAGCCGTCTCCGTACATAATAATCCGCCTGTAGACTTCGTTTGCCGGGTCAAGGAAGTGGGCGTCGCAAGTCGCTGCTACCGGGATGCCGAGTTTTTCTCCGAGCGATATTATTTGCTTGTTGTAATCGATAAGAACATCTTCTGACGCTACTGCGCCCGACCGAAGCATAAAAAAATTGTTCGCAAGCGGCTGAATCTCTAAATAATCGTAAAAAGACGCTATGTTTTCGATCGCGTCAACGCTTTTACCCTCGCGCAGCGCGCAAAATAATTCACCGGACTCGCACGCGGAACCGATTACCAAACCTTCGCGCAGCCTGATAAATTCTTCTTTTGGTACACGCGGCCGTTTGTAAAAATAATTTGTATGCGAAATCGAAATCAATTCGTATAAATTTCTCAAGCCTTTTTGATTTTTTGCGAATATGACTGCGTGGTAGTTCCTTTGCTTGTTTTCCGGGCCGTGTATTAAATAGGCTTCCGTTCCGTATAAAATTTTCAAATCGGTTTTTTTGGCGGCTTCCATTGCTTCGGGGTATGCCTGCGCCGCACCGTGGTCGGTTATTGCTATGGCAGTATGGCCCCAGTATGACGCGCGTTTTATAAATTCTGAAATCGGAGTTACGCCGTCTGTTGCGGACATTTGCGAATGCAAATGAAGCTCGACGCGTTTTACGGGAGCGTCGTCCGTTCTTATTTCCGGGATTTTACCGGGAGCCGCGGCATATGCGAGAATTATTTTTTCACCTGCATACGAGTCGTGCTGAACAAAACCTTTAATTACAACGGCAGCGCCTTTTTGAAAAAAATTTGCGCATTCGTTTTTATATTGCTCGGGGGTAGTGAAACATTTGACCGTCATCGCAGAAGTTTCGTCGGAAATATCGAACACAAGCAAAATGCGGTTCTGTTTAATTTCACGCTTGTCGAGCGAAAAAATAACGCCGTTGACGCACACTTCTTCGTCGGCGTTAAAGTCGTCCGCTAACGGACGAATGTTATCAATGTTTTTAAAATATTTTTGGATTTTTAATTTATGAACCATACCGGCAGACGATCGGTTTGGATTTTGCTCAGACATTTTGTTTTCGATTGCATCATTTGAATAATCAAACAGATACGGATCATTTTCGGGAGCGGAATTATCGTTTACATCTGCTTTTTGGTTTTTTTCTTCGTCTATTATTTTTATGTTTATTGTTTTTATCATCGGAAAGTGATCGTGCAACTGCATTTTTAATTCGTCTGTATGGGATGCGGAGAGCAAATTATTTGTTACGATTGTTATTTCCATATGTTTTTGCGTTTCATTGATTTTTATTTCGAGGATGGATGATTCGTTAAAATTTTTGCATACATTGGTATTAAATTTTAACTTGTTAAATACATCAGTAAATTTTTTCGTTTTGGACATAGCTTTTAATTTCTCCTATCAAAATGTCGGCCAATTCTTGTTGCGGCGCTTTTCGGATAATTTTTCCTTTTTTAAAAACCGCGCCTGTTCCCCGCCCGCACGCTATACCGAAATCGGCGTCGGCGGCTTCTCCGGGTCCGTTAACAGCGCAGCCCATCACGGCAATTTTTAACGGAACGTCAATCGACAAACAAAACTTTTCAACTTTTTTTGCAATAGCGATCATTTCAACTTCCGTCCTGCCGCAGGTCGGGCAAGAAATAAATTCCAAATTGAAACGCCTAAGCCCCATAGCTTGCAAGATATCCTTGGCGCAGATTACTTCGTCAACCGGGTCGCCTGTCAACGAAACCCGTATCGTATCGCCTATACCGTGAGAAAGAATCGCTCCGATGCCGGCCGCAGATTTTATCGAACCGCGTACGGGCAATCCGGCTTCTGTTATCCCGATATGCAGCGGATAATCTGTCATTTCGGAAATTTCTATGCAGGCTTTTACGGTCGAAGGCACGTCGGACGCTTTTATTGCAATAACGATATCAAAAAAACCGCAGCTTTCTAAAAAAACAACATGTTTCATTACGCTTTGAGGCATCGATAAATTTTTTTCGAGCGAACCGGAATTTACGCCGATTCTAATTGGTATGCGGGCTTTTTTTGCCGCTTCGGCAACAGCTTGTACATTTTTTTCGCCGCCAATATTTCCGGGGTTAATTCTTATTTTGTCAGCTCCGTTTTTGATTGCGGCAAGCGCTAATCTATAGTCGAAGTGTATGTCCGCGCAAAGAGGTACATTCGCTGTCTTTTTTATTTGCTTGAACGCTTCTGCCGCTTCCATATCGGGCACCGCAACGCGGACCAGCTCGCAGCCTGCATCTTCAAGTCTTTTAATTTGACTTGAAGTGGCAATCGCATCCCTTGTGTCGGTTTTGGTCATAGACTGCACCGATATGGGAGCGCCGCCGCCGATCGCCAATCCGCCGGCGATAATTTTTTTTGTGTTTTTCCGAGGTTTCATAACATTTTTAATATGTCTTGATACGCAATAAAAATTGCCAGGATCATAAGCAAAACAAATCCGACAAAATGAATCATGCCTTCGCGTTCCGGCGGAACGGGTTTTTTTCGTATGCCCTCTAATGTTAAAAAAACCAATCTTCCGCCGTCGAGAGCGGGTAACGGGAATAAATTAATTACTCCGAGATTTGCGGAAAGCAGCGCACATAAGGTAGCAATCGACATTATCATTGACGACAGGCTTATTTTTATAGTTTCTTCATATGTTTCGCCGATCATGCTTGTAATGCCGATAAAACCTGACATATCTGCTATGCCTGATCGCAGGGTGATAACTCTCAATACTCCTACAACGGTAATTTTTATGTTAAAGCACATGCGGAAAAACGCTGTCGAAACTGCTTCCAGCGGATTTAAACGTTTAAAATTTACTTCGTTTCCGGATGCTAAACCCAACCTAATGTCCGGAGCAAATCCAATTTTATATTCGTTGTTTTCGTTTAAGCGGGGAGTTACGGTTACAGTATGCTTTTCATT
>WRDG01000233.1 GCA_009783525.1 Defluviitaleaceae bacterium
AGCCGGCAGCTCGTCACGCCCATAGGCAAGTGCGTCGAGCGCATCGAGGCGCGGGCGTTCGGGCGCGCGCTGGCACGGGCGGCAAACGTAGACCTGATGCTCAACCACGGCCGCAGGCTCGGCGGCACGAAGGACAAGAACTTGGAGCTGTTCGAAGACAGCATCGGACTCCGCGCCATATGCACGGTAACGGACGCGGACGTAATAAAAAAAGCGCGGGCGGGCACGCTTCGCGGGTGGTCGTTCGGCTTCGCCGCAAAGGGCGAGCGCGTCGAGGAACGCGCAGGTGACGTGCCGCGCCGCATAATAAGCGAGCTTGATTTAAAAGAGGTTTCGATCATCGACGGCGATATGACGCCGTGCTACCCGGCGACCAGCATAGAGCTGCGCGGCGGCGAACAGGAGTTGACCGAGCGCCGCTACACGGAGTTCCCGGAAGTGCGGACGGTGGCCGCTCCGGATTATACGGAAGTTGAAATCCGGTTAAACAAGTTAAAAAAATAAGGCGGCTCGGCGGCCGCCTTTAATAATGCGTTAAACGCAAAGGAGAGAAGCGAAATGAACCTTAAAGAATTGCACGAGAAGCGCAACGCGAAGGTGACGGAGATGGAAGCCGTAATCGAGGGCGCAAAAAAAGAAACCCGCAACATGAACGAGGGCGAGCTTGCGAAATTTGCCGAACTTGAAGCGGAGATCGAAAGCATCGACAAAATGATCGCGTCGTTGCAAAAGCTGTCCGAGATCATCAAAAGCAAACCCGGCGGCGGCGACGGCGGAGCCGATCCGGAAGACGGCGGTGAAGGCGAAGGCGAAGGCGAAACCGAGGACGAAAAACGCGCGAAGAAAGACTTCGCGGCGTTCATCCGCGGCGACGAGGCCGCGCTCGGTATGGCGGAGACCCGCGCCGACGCGCAAAGCACCACGCTAAACGGGAACATAATCCCGCAGGAGTTTTCACGCGACATCATCCGCAAGGTGGAAGAGCTTTCCGGCGTGTTTTCGTCCGTGACGAAAATAAACAGCACGGGCGTGTACAAGCAAATCGTCGAGAAGAACAAAATCACGGCGGGATGGACGCCGGAGCTTGCCGAAGTGATGAAGTCCACGGCGGACTTCGACATCTTAGAGATAAGGCATTTCAAACTGGGCGCGTTGGTGAAGCTGTCGTTTGAAATCATCAATCAAGCGGAGTTCGACATCGTAAGCGAAGTAACAAACCAAATGGTGGACGCGTTCACGCTCGAAACGGAACGCGCCGTGCTGATGGGCGACGGCAACCAAAAGCCGCACGGGCTATTGGGCGGAGGCACGGCGTTTACGCTTGCGGCCGCAACCGCAATCACCGCGGACGAAATCGTAAAAATCTATCACACGCTGCTCTCTCCGTTTACGGCGGGCGCAAAGTGGATAATGAACCGCGAGACGCTGCTTGCCGTGCGCCTGCTCAAAGACACGGTCGGGCGTTACCTGTTCGCCGAGGGCGATTTGTCCACGCATAAATACGCGGGCTACATACTTGGCAAACCCGTCGTATTGTCCGAAGTAATGCCGGCCAACCAAATTCTTTTCGGCGATTTTTCAAAGGCGTACAAAGCCAACGTAAACCCGGGCATGACAATCCAAACGCTCAACGAGCTGTATGCCACGCAGGGCGCGCGCGGGATACTGGGCTTCATGTGGTTCGACGGCAGGCCGGTCAACAACCAGGCGTACATTACCGCGAAAGCGGCTGTATCACCGCCTGGAGGCGGTTGATTATGAAGGTTAAAGCTCTAAAAAGTTTTTCCGGCAGCATATCGATGCACGAGGGCGAAACAGGTGACATATCCCGCGAAGACGTGCTGCGGGATTTAATCAATGCGGGGTATGTCGCCCCATACACAGACGAAACGGATCAAGGGGATAAAAAACCCGAAAGCGATGTGAAGCAAAATGCGGGTAAGGGAAATAACGCCAAGCAATCTGGCGGAGTACCTAAGACTTAACGAGTACAGCAAAAACGGGGAAAACGGCAAAAACGGCGAAAACGGCGAAAACGGACAGGACGCTTTTTTAAGCGTCCTTATCGCCGCCGCAAAATCGTTTGTAGCGGAATACACCGGCATGAAACCGGAGGCGGTCGAAGACGGCTGCGAGCGCATCGTGATGGTTGTCTATGTACTGGCGCAGGGAATGTACGATAACCGCGTCATGCACGTCGAGCGGACAGACAGCCTTAACAGATTCCTGGAAATCAATCTTGGGCTGCACTCGGTAAATCTGCTGTAAGCAAATCGAGGTGATACGATGGCCAAACCAATTAACCCCGGCCGTTACCGGCACAGGATAACGTTTTTCATGCCGCCGGCAGACCGCGACGACTACGGCGCACCGTCGGCCGATTGGAAACGCAGTGCGACCGTTTGGGCATCCAAAGAACCGCTTGCCGGGCGCGAGCTGTACGCCGCAATGTCCGCCGAAACGAAAATTGAAACGCGGTTCCGTATGCGCTGGATGCCCGGCATCGACGAAACGATGCGCTTGGAAAACGACGGGGAGCTGTACGACATTATTTCCGCGGTAGACGCGGACGCGGCTAACATTGAGATCGTGCTTTACTGCAAAAAGGTGGTGGCGAAATGAAGTTGTCGTTTGACCTTAGCGGCATGGACGACCTGCGGAGCAAACTGCAAAAAGTAAGCGCGGCGGTAAGGGATGAGGTTGTTAATAAGGCCGCCGCGAAAGGTATGGATCCGGTCAAGCAAAAGGCGAAAGCGATCGCGCCGGTAGACAAAGGTCATTTGCGCGAGGCGATCATCACCGCGGGCGAAACGTCAAAATTCGAAAGCAAAGCGGTTTACAGGATCGTTTTTGACCGCGCGAAAAACGATATTTTTCAAAAGGTCGGCAAGACGTACAAAAAAAGGGGTAGGGCGTACAGGCGCGATTTGAACGGCAACATTATAAAAAACGCCAACGGAAGGAAACAAAAGTACAAAACCGGCTACAAAAAAACCGTTAAAAACAAAAAAAACCGCGTAACCGCCTATTATCCCATCTCGCAAGAGTACGGATATTTTTCAAAGGGCGGCAAATTGATTCCCGGCAAACGCTTTATCAGCGGCACGTTCGAGCAGGACATCGGAAAATTTGAGGACACCGTTTTAAAGGTAATGAAAACGGAAATCGACCGAGAGATACGGAAGGCGGGGCTTAACTGATGGAAAGACAGTTTGTTTCCGCGCTCGAAGCGCTGCTGCCGGAGCTTAAAGGCAACATTTACCCGACAAACGCGCCCAAAACATCACAGCGGCCGTATCTGGTCTATTACAGGGACGGCACGGACTACATAAAAACGCTCGACGGTTGCACAGGCAGCGAGCGGCAGGACTATGTGTTCAACGTGATGGCGGAGCGATACGCGGACATGAAACACATAGCGGGCGTGATCATCGGCTGGCTGCTCGAGCTGTCCGGAGCGGACGTAGGCGAGGTCGAGCCGGTTACGGTGCAGGAGCTCACGATCAACAACATCGCCGAAGCGTACGAAAACAATTTGAGCGTACACAGGGCGATAATTGATTTTACGGTTTACATCTGACAAGGAGGCGCAATAAAAAATGGCAGAAAACGAAAAAGGTATATACAGGTCGCTCGGCACCAAACTAAAAATATTGGGCAGCGGCGACGCGACGGTGGTTGCGGGTCTTACAAACATTTCGGGCCCAAGCGCGAGCGCGGACGAAATAGACATCACCACGCTGGACAGCGAGGGCGGTTACCGCAGTTTTATAGCCGGGTTTAAAGACGC
>WRDG01000234.1 GCA_009783525.1 Defluviitaleaceae bacterium
CCCATCGACAAATACGCGACGGGACATGCCGCGAGCCTTTCGCGAAATTCCTGCGGAACCAATTCGTCATACAATACTTTTTGCATTTTGCTTACCTCCTTTTTTTTATGCTACACCATATAAAAACGTTTGCATACAATCGGAGCAATTAAATGAAAAATAAAAAAAGCCGCGATAAACGGCGCACATCTTTGTTTATATTTTTTTGCATATTTATTTTTATCGCAGCGGGTTTGTTCGCTTATTTCGCTTTCAAAAAAATCGAGTTTAATCCCGCAGAGTTTTTTAACAATTCATCTCCTCAAGTCACGCAGCGGCCGGAAGAACCTGCGGCGGCGGACGACGAAGATGCCGCTCCGCCTCAGGATGAAACGGACGAATACGCAGCCGTCCCGTTTTATTTGCACGAAAAAAGGAGCCGGTACATATCGTATCATGCAATGCGTCCGACGCTCGGCATCGAAACCATTGTGTGGCATGTCAACGCGGATCTTCATTTGACAATGTTCGAAGACGCAAAAATTTTAGACGATGAAAATCCTCTGCTTGTCAATCCGTTTAACCGCCTGCCGGAAACGTACGAACCGGCGGAACTTGTAGAGGTCGACAGTTACGGCAGGCTTGTCACTCCGGAAACAAGAACCGCGTTTTTTTTGCTGCGCGACGCCATACGGCTCGAGGGTTACGATGTTTCTGTTCAGTCTGCTTACCGCACATACGAGTATCAAGCGGGACTGTATGAACGCAGCGGCGGTTCCGGCACGGTTGCGCCGCCGGGTTTCAGCGAGCACCATACAGGCCGTGCTGTCGATCTGTGGGGTCCCGGCGGGCTGCTCGACAACGACCCCGGCAAACCGCCGTCAAACGAAGGCATTTGGGTCGCAAACAACTGCCATCGCTTCGGTTTTATAGTCCGTTACCCGGCGGGAGCCGATCATATAACCGGCTATCCTTACGAGCCGTGGCACATAACGTATGTGGGCGAAGAAATTTCTAACGCTATGCATGTGCAAAACATATTGACGCTCGAAGAATTTTTGGCGAAAAATCCCGGAATAAAAAAATAATTCAACTTTCGAGAACGATCGTGTACGGCCCGTCGTTGACGAGGGCGACTTTCATGTCGGCGCCGAATTTGCCGTATGATACTTTTACGAAGGTTTTTTCCGCCAATTTGATAAAACATTCGTATAAACGCTCCGCGTCCTCCGGCGGACACGCGCCGGTAAAACTCGGGCGGTTTCCTTTTTTACAGTCCGCATACAAAGTGAACTGCGAAATTATTAAGACTTCGCCGTTCACTTCTTTTATGCTTAAATTTGATTTTCCGTTACTGTCCGGAAATATCCTGAGTTTATAAATTTTTTCGATCATGTTAACGGCGTCGCTTTCGGAATCGCCCGCGCCCAATCCGAGCAGAATCAAATATCCCTTGCCGATCGATCCGACGCAGTTGCCTCCGATTGTTACCGACGCGCTTGTAACGCGCTGCAAAACTGTTTTCGTGACCTTCACCTTCCGTATAAATAAAAATATTTTATCAGATGAAAAGCCGGCAAAAAAAATTTTTTTTACGCCCGCATCGGGAGCAGCCCGCTTCTTGACATGCTTCCGTTTATTTTGTATATTGGCTGAGTCGCATTATTCGTTTGACCCAAGCGTCCGGAGGGAGGGTAGTTTATGTCGGTAGTGATAGTTAAAAAAGAGGAAACCTTAGACAGTGCGCTCCGGCGGTTTAAAAAAAGCTGTGCGAATGCAGGCATCATCGGCGAAGTCCGTAAAAGGGAACATTATGACAAGCCCAGCGTAAAACGCAAAAAGAAATCCGAAGCCGCAAGAAAGGCCGCAAGAAAAAATAGGTACAACTAACCGTCGAAAAAAACAAACGCCCGTTCCGTTTAAAGGAGCGGGCGCTTTATTTTTTTCATGGTTTTTTTTAATTTGCCGTAAAGTTCCAAATATATTTCGTAAAATTTCATGTATCTTTCGTGTGCATCGCGGTCGGGTTCGTGTATGCGGCTTACGGAAACAGTTTTGCTTACCGCTTCGTCAAAATTTTTATATATGCCCGCACCTACGCCGGCAAGCAGCGCGGCGCCCAGAGCGGTCGCTTCAGCCGCCGAAGGCACCGCGACAGGGACAGCCGTAACGTCGGCTTTGATCTGAGTCCATAGGCGGCTCTTTGCCGCGCCGCCCGAACTGTACAGCGTTGCAGGCGAAGAACCGGTTTCGTTAGCCGTTTGCAAATTATGCAGCAGCGAAAACGCCACGCCTTCCATTACGGCCCGCGCCATATGTGCGCGAGTTTTTTCGTAGCCCAGCCCGAAAAAAACGCCCTGCGCGTCGCTGTCCCATATAGGTGAGCGCTCTCCCGACATGTACGGTAAAAAAATTAGGCCGTTTGAGCCCGCAATAATCTTTTCCGCCATTTCGTTTATCGTTTCGTAAGCGTCTGCCTCGCCGCCGAAAAATTCGCGCGCGCACCAGGCAAGCGCGCCGCCGCCGCCTACTGTTCCGCCTTGCAGCAAAAAACATCCGGGCACTACATGCCTGCCCGTTATTAATTTTTTATGCGGCTTGTATGAATCTGTGCATATGCTCATGCCGCCCGCTTGACCGCCCTGCTCCTGCGTTTGCAAATTTTTGTGCACTCCGGCGCCGAGAGTTCCGCATGCGGCGTCCAATCCTCCCGCAACCGCAATCAAGCCTTCCGGCAATCCCGTTTCTATTGACGCGGTCCGGCTTATCCTGCCCGCTGTTTCCCACGGCATTATCAGATCCGGTATCAAATTTAAATTAATGCCAAACGCGCCGGCCATGCGTTCGTCCCAGCGGTTGTTCCTTATGTCGTAAAAATGATAGCCGTAACCCTGCGAAGCGTCGTGCGTCATGTTGCCCGTTAATTTATAGGCAATATAGCTGTTCGCCTGCAAAACCTTATTTATTTTTTTATACATCGACGGAAAATTTCTTTTATACCAAATAATTTTTCCCGTCGAATATCCGGGCTGCAGCGGATTTCCGCATAAATTAAAAATGTTTTCTTCACCTATTCGTTTTTTATACTCTCCGCATATTTTTGCGGCGCGTGTGTCCATCCATATGGGAGTAGGACAGAGCGGCTCGCCTTCGGAGTCAAGCGCCGCCGCCGACCAGCTTATGCCGTCCGTCCCTACCGCCGATATTTTTTTCATGTCGAATGTTTCAGCTATTTTTTTCGTGCATTTGCAAACGGCGCGCCACCAGTCAAGCGGATCCTGTTCCGCGTATCCCGCTTTTGGTGTATTAACGGCGTAACCGCACTCCGCAGAGCGGACGACGCAGCCGCCCGTATCGAATACGACAGTTTTGCACGCAGAAGTTCCAACGTCGATGCCCAGCAAATATTCCATAAAAAATCGCCTGCGCCTTTCTGTTTAAAATATTTTTTTTAAGGACGGATAAAGTTTTAAATATTTTTTGAACATATGTGCGTAAGTTTCGCTGTTGCAAAAATTTGGCGTTGTTTTTTCGTTGTCGTTAATTATTTTTGCCGCTTCAAAAAAATTTTTGTACACACCAATTGAAACCATGGCGATAATCGCCGCGCCAAGCGACGTAGCCGCGTCAGATTTAGCGTCGGTAGTACGAATTTCAACTCGGCAGACATCTGCAAGAATTTGCCGCCACAATACCGAGCCGGCGCCGCCGCCAATCACACGCATATGCTGCACGACGGCGCTTTCACGGAATATATCCAAAATTTGCGCGAGAGCATATGAAACCCC
>WRDG01000235.1 GCA_009783525.1 Defluviitaleaceae bacterium
AGACATCATAGACCGGCCAATCGTTCGATTAAGCGTACACGACAATTTAAACACAACACAGTGGTACAACGACAACTACTATACCCGTATGCACAACGGTTTGGATGAAATCGTCGAAGGGATGGTCAATAATGCGTCAAAGCAAATTTATTTCGGCGAGGCGATTCCGTCGGCTTATTTAAGTTTCGGCTGCGACGAGCTTGCCGCTTTTTGCGGCGGCACGCTGCAGTTTACAAATAACGACCAAGGCACGAGCTGGTCAGTTCCATTCGTTGAAAATTGGGAAGACGTTATGCCAATTGCAATTAACGAGGACAATCAGCTGTGGCTTCGCATGCAGTCTCTTTGCGAAAAATGTGCGGCGGCGATGGACGGCAGGATGCTGTTTTCGCCGATTGACACACATTCGAATATGGATCTGCTGCTTGCAATGCGCGGACCCGGGCAGCTCTGCATGGATCTGATTGAAATTCCCGAGACGATCGACCGCGCCATGGAACAGACGATGGATGTTTTCGACACAGTATACAAACGCCTGTATAAAAAATACGGTTTGCCGTCCGGCGCCGGCATAACTCTGCAGTGCGACTTTTCGTGCATGGTCGGCACGCCTATGTTCAGGCGTTTCGTGCTGCCTTATTTGGAGCGCGAGGCGGCGTATTTTGGCGGACGCACATTTTATCATTGGGACGGTATAAACGCGCTCACGCACACGGACGATTTGATCGCAAGCAAAGGCCTTTATGTGATGGCGTTCGTGCCGGGCTACGGCAACGGCGAACACAAAGACTTTATTGAGCTTTACCAAAAAATCCAAAAACACGGCAAAGCCGTTTCAGTTTGGGGCAACCCTGACGAAGTAAAATATATTCACAAGCATTTAAAGCCGGAGCTCACCGTTTACGACACATTCGCGGCAAGCATTGAGGAAGCGGAATCGCTTCTCGATTGGTTCAAACGGAACACATAAAAAAAACCGATTTTACCGGAGGCAGGTCGAGTTGAAAAACCGTCCTGCCTTCTTTTTTTTGCGTATTAATTTCGAAAACAGTGTCTGTATGCGGATCATAGCCGCGCAAGTCGTGTTCGCCGCGAATTGAAACAGCGGTTGAAACATTCGTATCGCTTGAGTTTGCGAAGAAAAATATTTCGTTGCCGTTTAAATTTTTATGGATGTAAGAAAAATCTCCGTTTTCAATTTCTATGTTCTGCTCAATGATTACGTCAATGCATATATCTTTTACGTTTGACGATAAAAATTTGCTTAAGCTAATAAAATCGGCGGAAGGTATGTGTTTGAAACAACCCGCAAAACCGGCGGCGTTCAGCAAATCCACATGCTTTTTTATTTCGCCGTCGCAGCCGAACTCGACGGACATGGACGGCATTTCGCCGAAAGAAATAACTGTGCCTCCGCTTTTAACAAATTCGTAAATTTTGCATAGCGTTGCCGCGCCGATGTATTTCATGGCGGGAACAATTAAAATAAAAAATTCTTCCCTGTTGATTTTATTTTCCATAACAAGCTTGTTTTTTTCGATGCGGCAGTTCGCCATGAAAACTTCCGGATGCAAATAAATAAAATCCTTGCGAATTTTTAATGACAACTGCTCGCCGATTTCAAGATAGTTTGCGTGAGGTGGCATTGGGCTGCCCATGTATGAGTCGCCGCCGTCAAACCATGTATGCGCCTGCATGTCATCTATGGGATATAGAACCGCAATGTCGCACACATGCCGGCCGCCGCGCAAATATTTGCATGTGCGTTCGGTGTACTGATTGACTGCGGCTGTTTCTTCCGCGAATCGTTCTGTACGGAAAGACAATTCGGGCGGGAAGATCACATTGTTTACGTTGTCGTACCATGTGCCGTGCGGCACAAAAAAATTAACGCCCTTAGCCATTTCGTCCATCGACTCGCGCCAAAGCCAATCGAGCGGCATCTCCGCGCCCATCGCGCCGAAAACCTCGCACATGACTGCGGGCTTGTCGTAGTTATAGGCAGAGGATGAGGCAAGCTTGTAGGCGCGGGATGCGCGGCGCAGTTGAAAAACCTCGTCGACGCCCGGCACATGCTGCCTTCCCATCACTTTTATTAAATCGCCGCAAATATGCGTGGGGTTTGCGATTTCTTCCTGATCCATATGCCCGGTCAATATAACGCCGTGGTTTTCGCACCAATCGTTCAAGCGCTTGACGTAATTATCCGCGTAAAGCTCCGCTCTCAAGTTGAGCAATGCGTGGCGCGCTTTTCCGGTATCGGGGCCGACGTCCATAAACAGCGCCGGATAAAGAGCGGACGGGTCGTACCCGTTTTTTAACCGGAAAAATTCGTTGAAGCGCGCAGTCCACGCCAAACCGTTTTCGATTTGATACAGCGCCGGCTCGTCGTAGAACGCATATTTTATTACGTTGCCGAAATATTCTTTAAAGCGGGCGTAATAGGCGTCGTGCGTACAGGCAATAAAAGCGTCCACCGCATCGGGGCAGAGGTAGTCGACCAGTGTTTTTTTACTCTCGTTCAAATAAAATTTCATTATCCGCCACTTGCCGGGCTGTAATTTATTTTCATTCCCGTTCAAGTTAACGCAGACATATGAATCGAGGTTGAGCGCAACATACGCAACCAATCCGTTTTCAAAAGCAGGCACATCATTCAAGCCGTTTGTGTCGAAACTCTCCATGCATAAATATTTTGCCCTGTGCGCGGGATATTTTTCGGCGATAATCCCTCCCGCGCTTCCCGACGGAAAACCGTTTTCGTCCCAAATTATTATTTCCATGCCGAAATCTCTTGCGGCTTTTAAGGCATATCCGTATTTTTCGAAGTAGACCTCGTCCATATAACGGGAGTTACGCCACGGCACGATCATCACGCCGCCGTAATTGTCTTTGTCGCGGAAACCCGCAAACTGTCTGCGAACCTCTTCTTCCGTAATGCTTTCGACATCGCAGTTCCATATCCATTTGGGCAGCGGCTTATACGACTCGAACAAATATTTTTCCATGCCAACACCATCCGCGTTGCGTTATTTATCGTTTGGCAACGCACGCGCCTCTCTCCTAAAATTATTTAAGCATATGCTGGCCGCCTGTTACGGGTACGGCCTGTCCCGTTTCGTATTGCTGGCTTATTACGTACATAACCGCCCGAGCTACATCGTCTACAGAACATCCGCGTTTCATGGGGGTTTTTAATTCGTAAAATTTTTTTACTTCTTCTACCGTTTTCGCGCCGGGAACTTTGCCGCTGTTTAAATACTGAACGAACAACCCGTTTTCCGGATCCGACCAAAGCGGGCTGTCAAAATAATTGCCGGGGCAAATCGAATTTACTTTGATGTTGTATTCGACAAGCTCCAGCGCAAAGCTTTGCGTCAATCCGATGCCGCCGAACTTACCGCCGGCATATGCGAAATTTTTGTTGCTGCCCGCCAAACCGGATTTGGAATTTATTTGAATAATGTCTGTTACATAAGCGGCTGCATATTTTTGTTGCAATTTCATTATTTTTGATGCGTATTTCGCGCCTAAAAAATATGCCGTATAATTTATTTTTGTAACCTTTTCGAACGAAGCCATGTCCATGTCTTCGAGCCCGCCAGCTTTGTTGATGCCCGCGTTGCTGATAAAAACGACGACGCCTCCGAATGCGAGCACGGTCGCGTTAAAAAATTTTTTCATGTCTTCTTCATTGCTTACGTCTGCTTTAACTGCCGCGCAGCCCT
>WRDG01000236.1 GCA_009783525.1 Defluviitaleaceae bacterium
GCGCCATCCAAACGCTTTTTTCAATAATGACAACTAAATTTACGATGATTCGGAATTTACCACCAAACAATAAAAAAATTTTCGAGGTGAACAAATGACATCACGCGAAAGAATCATTGCCGCGCTGCAGCGCAAACCGACCGACCGCGTGCCATTTTCCGGCGGCATGGGAATCAACCATCCCGTCATGCTCGCGCTTACGGAATACGCGGGCTTCGATAACGCGGGCCCTGCGTACGAATATGTAAGGGCGTTGTCGGACATCAAGCATGTGGGCCCGCGCTACGTGGGCCCGAAAGACAGGAATTTCACCGAGAACGGTGTTTCAACCGACATGTGGGGCGTGAAGCGGGGGCTCGTTTATTACGCCGAAAACGCCGCCTACGCGGAGATATGCCACTATCCGCTGGGCGAAATGAAAACCGTAAAAGAGCTTGCAGATTACGTGTGGCCGACAGTCGACTGGTTTGATTTTTCGGTGCTGCCGGAGCAGATTAAAAACGCGAACACGCCCGCAGACGATTCGGCGTGGCGCACGGACAAGCTGCCCTATGCGCGCAAGGGTCCGGAGTACGCGATTATGATGGGCAACGGAAATATATTTGAAACTTCGTGGTACATGCGCGGCTTTCAGGATTTGCTGACCGACCTGCTCGCCGAGCCGGAAATAGCCGAAGAAATTTTAACCCGCGTGACAAATTTTTACGTCGATTATTTTACCGCCGCGCTCACCGTCACCAACAAAATGAACGGCATTTTCCCGCCGCAAGCCGCCGACGGCTGTTCCGCGCCCATCGACTTGATTTTTACCGCGGACGATATAGGCCAGCAGGAAGGGCTGCTTACTTCGCTCGAGCTTTGGGAAAAAATGATCAAGCCGCATCACAAGCGGCTCAATAATGTACTGCACAAGTTCGGTGTAAAAATCGTCTATCATTCGGACGGCGCGGTTATGGACGCGCTTGATGGCCTTATCGACATGGGCATCGACGTGCTTGAGGCGCTGCAGTTCGACGCGAAGGGCATGTCGCCGGACATCATGAAGCAAAAATACGGCGACCGCCTGTGCTTCCACGGCGGCGTGAGCGTGCAGCACACGCTTCCCTACGGCACGCCGGAAGAGGTCCGCAACGAAACCGCCGAGCGCATCCGCGTGCTGGGCAACGGCGGCGGCTACATACTTGCGACTTCGCACGCAGTGCAGGCCGGCACACCGGTAGAAAATTTGGTGGAGTTTTTAAAATTCGGGGCACAATAAATATAAATCCGCCGCTTGATTTTAAGCTGCCGCCGCAATATAAACCATTGAAGGGCGCGGACGTATTTAACGCATCGTTTAATCCGCCGCGAAAGGCAAAAACATGATTTTTTTCTGTTCGCCGAGCGGCGACGACCGAAACACCGGCGCGTACGATTCGCCTATGCGCGACCCCGCTTTCGCCGCAAGAAGGCTTGCCGCGGGCGATACGCTGTACATGCGCGGCGGCGAATACATGATGAGCGACGTGCTTGCCCCGCCTAACGGCGGCACTGCATCGCAGCCCGTTTTGATCGCGGGCTTCCCCGGCGACGAACCGCCGGTTTTAAACGCGCACAAAATAAATTTCTTCAAAGAACGCGAAAAATACCCGTGGCGCGTGTCCACGGGTATTATTTTTATTTACAACACGAGCCATGTCCGTGTGCGCGGCGTCACGGTAAAAAATTCGACCGGGCAGGGCATAGCCGTGCGCGACTCAAGCCATGTTTCGATCGACGGCTGCACGACAGAAAACACCTTCGGCTGCGGCATATCTTTTTGGGATACGAAAAGCACCGGCGTCCGCTGCGCCCACTGCCGCGCCGTGAGCAACACCGTGATAAACGCCACCACTTGGGATTGGCTGCCCGACGGCATGAAGCGCGGCAACGAGCCGCCGCACGAAGCGATAAGCGTCGCAGGCGCGTCATATTTTGAAATAAGCCACAACCATGTCTACGACTGTTTTAAAGAAGGCATAGACGTGAAAGAAAACTCGCACCACGGAACGGTGCACCACAACCATGTGCATCACCTGGGCAGGCAGGGTCTGTACGTTGACGCATGGTTCGGCGCGATAACGCATGTCGATTTTTACGCAAACAATGTACACGACTGCGAGGGCGCGGGCGTCGCCGTTTCCGTCGAGCAGGGCCATTACGTGAGCGACATTCGCGTGTTCGAAAATGACATACGCGACATCCACGGCTCCGGCGTCCTCTTTTCGACATGGGGCGCGGACGGCCCGAGAAGCGGCGTAGAAATATTTAACAACACGATCCGCCGCTGCGGGATCGGCCTGCCGGCATCGGGCTTCAAATATTTTTGGATCACCGGCGGCCTGTGCCTGCTTTCTGCCAATCTGTCAGACATCAACATCCACCATAACATCTTTGCGGAAAACGCGGCCTTTGACATAGGCGCGAGCTTCAAGTGGCTCGGCGAAAAACTTGCGGACAGCTCGGAAGCGGCTGCGGCTTTAAAACGAAAATTCGTTGAAAGAAATATCCGCATACATGACAACCTCTTCCTTGACCCGGAGCGGTTCAGCAAAACCGAATACCCGATACTTACAAGCTACGAAGACAACGACGCGCTTTACGGCGTGGGGCAGGATTGAATGTAATTTTTTTTGAACCGCCTTGAAATTAACAGCGGGCTTGAAAAATCGTGTTCAATTTGGCGGATGTCGAATAATATTTGCATAAATGCTTACGGTTTGCAGCTTTGGGCTTTTAAGATACAAGTCTAGTAAAAGATAAAAAACAGCATTTGCACGGCCAATATACTGTCCGAACCATAACGAATTGGTAGGGCAGTATTATTTTCGAGCCTTCCTGAAATATCTCTTCGTTGTGTATAATCATTTGATCTTAGGCAATGAAGAATTAGTAAATATACACTTACTTAAATCTTGACTTATGGTACAATTAATAAAACCCAAACAAGAAGAGAGAAACAATGTTTATCGGACGGCAAAAAGAACTTGATGCATTGTCAAAGCAATATAAAAAAGACGAGTTCACATTTATTCCCGTTTACGGGCGTAGACGTGTCGGCAAAACACAGCTTATTGAAGAGTTTATACGTGACAAAAAGTCTGTTTTCTTTACCGCAGTCAACAAGGGGACTTATAAGAGCAATGTGGAGCTTTTAAGCAGAGCCATTTTTGACAACAATGAGGCGGCGCCTATATACGGTAGTTTTTATGATGCTTTAGATGGCGTTAACCGGATGGCCGAAAAAGAAAAACTCGTGTTCGTAATTGACGAGTTTCCCTATCTCGCGCAGTCTGACGAGAGTGTCATCGGGGTTTTGCAACAGTTTATCGACTTGAAATTCCTAAAAACAAATATGTTGCTAATACTTGCCGGCTCGTCTTTATCGTTTATGGAAAATCAAGTGTTAGGCTACCAAAGCCCGCTGTACGGCAGGCGGACAGGGCAGATCAAACTGCTGCCGGTGGACTTCCAAACCGCGCGAAAGTTCGCGCCAAAACTTTCCAAACTCGACCAAGCGGTGATGTATGGCGTGACGGGCGCAATCCCAAAATACTTGTCATTGTTCAACGACGGGCTGTCACTTGACGAAAATATAAAGGGCCAATACTTTGACCGAAATGCTTATCTATTTGAGGAACCCGATAATTTGCTCAAGCAGGAGTTTAAAGAGCCTGCTTTATATCAGGCAATTATCACCGCTATAGCA
>WRDG01000237.1 GCA_009783525.1 Defluviitaleaceae bacterium
CCGCTTTTGTCCGTTTCATATAAAAATTTCCGCATATTGAAGCAAAGGTCACATTTGGAAACGTAGCCGTCTGCGGGAACAAAACCCTTTTTTTGCGCGTAAGCAAAAAGCGCGGAAGTACCCCCCGAATACAAGCGCGAACAAACTGGGTAGCTTGTGGGGTTGGAAACCCCGCTTGTGTAGTTGGAAACCCCGCTTGTGGGATCGAAGATCCCGCTTGTGTAATTGGAAACCCCGCTTGTGGGATCGAAGATCCCGCTTGTGGGATCGAAGAACACACCCAGGTCTCCGGTAAGTATACCGAAGCCCGTGCAGCCAGGCGCGATGAAGCGGCCCAAATAATCCGCGTGAAAATGATTTACGGAATTCAAGTTGCCGCAGGGTTCGCCGCTTAAAAATGAACCGTGCGGTTTTTTTTGCGCGGAAGCCCGCAGCAATTTTAATGCGCGGCCGTTAAAGCCCATGCCGTATTCTTTGACGCAGCGCCCGGCCAAATCGTAGCCGAGCGCTTCGCGCAGTTCGTCTGGCGTGTAGGTTCGCGTCGGGTCGAGCTTTAAAAGCTCCGTCCAGTAGCGCTGCTGCCAAATAAAAAACGGATAGCCTTCTTCGCGGAGGAGTTTAAGCAACGCGACCGGTTTCCAAAAAGGGATAAACTCTACATGAAACGGGTCGGCGGAAATCATTACGGTATGGCTTCGGTTTTTTACCGCCGCGAGCAAAATTTCGCGGTCGCGCGGAATGTTTCCGGTAATCCACGCCGCGTTCGTTTCAATGTAGTCGACGCCTATGCCGCTGCCTTCTATCGCGCGGATAAGCGCGGCCATCCCAAGCGGATCAGTGAACGGCTCGCCGCCGCCCACATGCAGGCCGCGGCATCCGAGGCGGCGCAGGTCGCGGCAGATACGCGCCGCGTCTTCTTCCGAAACATATCCCGGCTCCGCGTCGGGCGAACTGCCGTACAGACAGTGCGCGCACGCCGCGTGGCAGCGGTAGTTCGCAATGAACCCGCCGTCCGCCAAAAATTTATGGGTTGTCATGTTTGTAAAGCTCACGCGCCTTCCGTCGTTTTTTTACGCGGCAAAAAATATTGGCTAACGAAAAAATGCAGTGCATTTATAAAATTTTTTGAGGCGATAAAATTTTATTTGCGAAAATTTTTTTTACGCGGGCTCAGCCCAGGGCTTCGAGATTTTTAAAATAGTCGAGCGACAGCTTGAGGTCGCCGTATATGTCGCGTTCGTATGCGTGGTCGTGGTCGAGCACATACCATACGGGCGAGCATTTATTTGCGGCGCGGCCAAGGCCCGCGCAGTCGAGCGAACCGTAGCCCGTCGGCCTGAACACGAAGCCGTCTTCTGTAAACATGTAATCTTTAAAATGGATGACCGGGCACCGGCCGGCATATTTTTCCAAAAAATAAAAAGGATCCGCGCCGCCGATTTTCATCCAGCCCAGATCCGGTTCAAGAGACAAAGACGGCGCGTCGTCCATGAGACATTCGAGCTCCGTTTTGCCGTTTATTTTGTTTTTTAATTCCTGCGCGTGGTTGTGGTACAGCAGCGTCATGCCGCGCGCTTTCGTTTTTTCGCAGAGCGACTGCCAGGTTTCGATTGCGCCGCGATAATTTTTTCCGCCGGGCATCGCGTCCGCGCCGGCCCCGCCCGCCGTTATAAAACCGCAGCCGAGCGCGCTGTTTTCGTCGAGCACGCGATCGGTTTCGTCCGCGATCTCGTTAAAGCCGACGTGGTTGCCCACGGCCGTGAGCCCGAGCGCGTCGAGCCGCACACGAACCTCGCGAGCGTCTCTCCCGAAAGTGCTTAAAAATTCGACGCCGTCAAAACCGAGCAAGGCGATGCGTTCGAGCACGCCGTAAAGATCTTTCGCGCAATGCTCGCGCAAAATGAACAGCGGCGAAGCGATTTTTGCCATGAATAAGCCTCCGAATAAAAAATTATCCGTATTTTTTCATTTGTAGCCGCTTATGTCAATCTGCAAAGAAATTGTTATTAAACGCGATGGGAAAAAATGATATTTTTTTTCGTTTAAAAGATACACGGCGGTAAAAAAAATTTTTTTACCTAAAAAAATGGTATCAAAAAATTATGAAAATTTTTTTCGTTTAAAAAACACGGTGGTAAAAAAATTATGAAAATTTTTTGACACCTAAAAGTGCACGGTATCAAAAAATTATGATAATTTTTTGATACCATAATATAATCAACAAAAACTAAGGGGATTTTTGTGATTAATAAAATTTCGAGTCGCGAACGCATTTTAAATGCCGTGCGCCATTTGCCGAACGACCGCATGCCTTGCAATTTCCGCGCGGAAGAGGCGACGCTCAAGCGGCTTTATAAATACGCCGGGCACGGCGACTACGACAGGCTCGTTACGGAGCTGGGTGCGGACATCCGTTACGCGGACGCATTGCCGCCCGCGGAGCGCGACTGCGGCGCGTACGTGCAAAACTATTGGGGCGAGCGGTATGTGTACCGCCAAAGCGAGTGGGGCCGCGTACGCGAAGACATGCCCGGCGCGCTCGCCGAAGCGGAAACGATGAAGGAGCTTAAAGAATTCGACTGGCCGCTGCCCGGGCAGATGGACTACTCGGGGCTGAAGCGGACATGCGAAAAATATAAGGGATACGCAATTCTGTACGGGTTCGGTGATATATTTACGCGGGCGGCGTGCGTGCGCGGCTTCGAGCCGTTTATGCTCGACATGCATATACGGCCGGAGTTCGTGCATTTTTTAATAAGCAGGTTTGAAAATTTTTACATGGAGGAATATACGCGCGCGTTTGAAGAAAGCGGCGGCGCGGTGGACATTTTTTTGATGATGGGTGACTTGAGCTCGCAGCTTGCGCCGCTGTTTGACCCCGCGATGTTTTCCGTTTTCATAGCGGAGCCGCTTTCGCGTCTTTGCGCCCGTGTGCACGAGCTCGGGGCGTACATGATGTTCCATTCCTGCGGCCGGACATTTCCGTTTATTAAAATGCTCGCCGATTGCGGCGCGGACATTATCGACCCGATCCAGCGGACCTCGCCCGACATGACGCCGGAAAACCTCGGCGAAAAATTCGGGGGCAGGGTTTGTTTCCACGGCGGCATAGACGTGCAGACCACGCTGCCGCTCGGCACGGAGGATGACGTGCGCGCCGAGGTTCGCCGCTACGCCGGCGCGTTTAAAAATAACGCGGGCTACATCTGCACGTCCGCGCACTATATCCAGCACGACACTCCGCCGGAAAACGTGTTCGCGATGTACGACGAAATAAGGAGCTGCACATATGGATAAGATAAAAAAATATTTCGAAGGCTGCACGGGAAAGATTCTTTTCGGCGCGGACGGCTACATTGACGAGGTGTGGCAGTTGATCGAAGCGCGGGTAAGCGTCGGGGAGTATACAATAAACGGAACGATGAAACGCTTCGGGCAGAACATAATCGAAACGGGTACGGGCGGCATGGCAAACGAAATCGTGCGGAAGCGCCGCTGCTTCGGAGGCTTTTGCGCGAACACGGGCAACGCCGCCGCAAGGCTCGGACTTGACCCGGTGCTGCTCGGCATGTTCGGACAGCCCGCCGACCCCGTGTTCGCCGAACCGTTTGAAAAAAATGCGCGGCTCATTTCGGTCGGTAACCCGGC
>WRDG01000238.1 GCA_009783525.1 Defluviitaleaceae bacterium
AAGCGTCGGCGCGGCGGTATGCTGCGGCGGCGCAGCGGGTTTGATCGTGCAAAGCCGCGACAAGAGGCATTTTACCGCGGCGGTTTACAACCCGAATGAAAATAAAATATTTTTTAAGCGCGGCAGAAGCGAGCATGTTTTTGCATTCGATTTTTGGGATCGGAAAGAGGAAGCTGTCGAAACGGCATGCCTGGGCGATGAAGTAAAGATGAGCGCAGAAATAAACGGGAAAAATGTAACGTTTGCTGTAGAGTCAATAAGCGGGAGCGCAAGCACGCAAATCACGGTCGAAGATGCGGACGGCGGCGGATGGGGAATAATAGCGTTTCCGGGTTTCGGGCAAAGTATTTTTTCAAACATAAAAATTAACGGGAACAATTACGGCGGCGATTGGGACATATACCGCAACCATTGGAACAGGCCGGATAGACCCGCCGCGGCTTACCGCCTCGCGGGTATCGGCTGGCATGCGAGCAACAATCCCGAAAACGCATATTTCGACGATGTAGCTCGTTTTAAAAAAGATTGTGAAAAGATGGGTTATTCGGCCGGGTTCTATTCCTGCAATGAAATTTACGCTGCGGCGACCTATCCTCCGGGTCCGCAGGAAAACAACCAGTTCCGCATGACGGACATAGGGGAGGCAAAATATTTGGTCGGCGCGATGGCGGCTTACGGCGCGGTAAATATTATGTCCGGCCCGTGCCACATATCGTTCACGGGTTATCCGCATCCGCAGGCGACCTGCAGGACGACCGTTCCCGCGCAGATTGCCGTGCCGAGCCAGCCGAAGCCATCGCATTACGGCATAAGGAATATTGCTAACATTATGGACGGGTTTTATCAGGCAACTTTTGAAACGGAAATAAGCGACTCAAAAAATTTATTGAGTCTGCCTGTTTTAAATCCCGATACCGGGGAAAAAATGCTGCTGCTCATGCTCGAATCGCCATACGGCAACTATCAAAGTGAAACGCTTCTCGAGCGAACGGTCGACGTCATATTTAAAAACGCTACAGCCAAAAACGTGACGGGATTAGATGCGTTTAACGGCACCGCGCAAGAATTAACTTTTGCGGCCGGAGCCGATACCATTGTAAAAAATGTTGTCGTAAAAGATTATCCTATTTTTATTAAAATTAATTAATCAAATAATAAAAACGCTGCATATTTAAATCTGCGTCATGAAGGGCAATAAATGGTCAACGAAAACGGCATCGTAGTTGCCGCGCGCGAAAATTTTGTTACGGTTAAAATAAAGCGCGGCAGTGCGTGCGGAAAATGCAATGTATGCAAATTCGGAACCGCCGACGATACGATTGAAGTCGAGGCGTCAAACGAATGCGGCGCCGAGTGCGGCGACCGTGTCGCGGTCGAAATGCGTCCGCAGGTTTTTTTGCATGCGGCGCTGCTGTTGTACGGCATGCCGCTTGCCGCATTTTTAGCCGGCGCGGCTGCGGGATACTATCTCGGAGGTTTGTTCGGCTTGACAGAATCACGGGCGGTGGCCGGCATGCTGTGCGGCGTCGTGTTGACTGTAATTTCTTTTTTAGTAATAAAAAAAAGCGAGCCCCGCCGTGAAAAGGGAAGCTACGCTCCGGCTGCAGTAAAAATTTTATCGGACGTTTAAATTTTTTAGCACGGCGAGTCGTCTGCCAAATGCCCGTCGCCTTCGTCACCGAGTTTTTCGGTCAGGGCAAACTCAAGCATTTCGGGCCAATCGCTGCCTGTGTTTGAAAAAACGCGCCGCTCGAAACCGTCGGGCGGCGCGGCTTCGTATTTGCCGTCGCATGTGATAAAAAATTGTGCGCGGTTCATCCAAACGCCCATTTTGCGAAGCATTTCATGCGTCATTTTATGCTGCTTGCGTTCGTTGATTATTTTGTTTGCGGAATTTACGCCGAGGCCCGGCACACGGACAAGCGAAAAATAATCCGCTTTGTTTATTTCAACAGGATACATGGACAGATGTCTCAAAGCCCATACGGCTTTAGGATCGAGGCTCTGTTCGAGCAGCGGCGATTGCTGTTCGGGCAGCAGATCGTCTGCTTTAAAACCGTAGTTTTGCAAAAGTCTGTCCGCTTGGTATAAACGCCTCACCCGCCATTTGGGCGTCGAGTTTGCCGGAAGACATTCCGGCGAATGCGACGGTACTCCGAACGGCGAATAATATACGCGCCTAAGCGCGTATTTTTTATACAGCGCTTCCGCCAAAACGAGAAGAGTGCGGTCGGTTTCGCCCATAGCGCCCGCCATAACCTGCGTGGTTTGCCCTGAACGCGCAAACGTTTTTTCGCCCCATCGCCGCCGTCCCGATTCTTTGATCTTTTGTGCGATAAAAGACATAGGGGAAAGTATGTTCGACTTATTTTTTTCTTTTGCGATCGTCTTGTAACCCTCGCTGTTAGCAAGCTCGATGTTCACGCTTATTCGATCGGCGAGCATCCCCGCCTGCGCTATTAATAACGGGTCTGCGCCGGGCATAATTTTAGCGTGGACATAGCCTTGATAATACAATTCGCTGCGGATTATTTTGAGGGCTTCAATGATAAGCTCTTCGGTATAATCCGCGCTGCGGAAAACCGACGAAGAAATAAATACGCCGTGCCCGTTGTTGTGCGCTTCTTTTACAGCGATTTCGGCGAGCTCGCGCGGCGTTTCAGTATAGCGGCAGCGTTTTTCTTTGCTTTTTCTCATTCCGCAATATTGGCAGTCGAAAACGCAGTTGTTCGATAAAAAAACTTTCGGAACTTTTGGAGGCGTCCCCGTTCGTTTTATTGGAAAAGCGTCGTTAAAATAAGGCGCTTCGCCGTCTGCAACGTCAAAACACGCATCACTTCGCATTTGTTCGACAATTCCGTCGATGTCTGCATTTTTCGGAATAATAATATTGGACATATTTTCACCGTTAGCAATTATTTTAAAATTTGAACGCAATAAAAATTATTGCGCGTTACCTGTTTGCTGTTCTTTTCGCGGCGCGTTAACGAATTTTGTATATTGTTTTAAATATGTGAGTTCGACGGTACCTGTCGGTCCGTTCCGCTGTTTGGCGATTATAACTTCGGCTTGGTTTTTTTTAAGTGACTCGGGATTGTAATACTCGTCGCGGTATAAAAACGCAACCACGTCTGCGTCCTGTTCGATTGCGCCGGACTCGCGCAAGTCAGACAACATGGGGCGGTGGTCTTTGCGCATTTCACATGCGCGCGAAAGCTGAGCGGCTGTTAGTACAGGAGTTTTGAGTTCTTTTGCGAGCGCCTTTAACGAACGCGAAATTTCGGAAATTTCCATTTGCCGTGACTCGACTCGTTTAGACGAGCCGCTCATCATTTGGATGTAATCGATCACTACGAGACCTAAATTTTTTTCGAGCTTGAGCCGCCTGCATTTGGCGCGGAGCTCGGCGACGGAAATCCCGCCCGTGTCGTCTATGTAAAGCGGCGCGGCGTTGATGGGCGCGACGCAGTCCGCTATGACATCCCAGTCGTTTGGATCAAGGTCGCCTATACGGAGTCTGTGCGCGTCTATATTGGCTTCGGTGCTCAATATGCGGTGGACGATCTGCTCCTTTGACATTTCGAGTGAGAACAGCGCTGTTGTCACTCCTTTTTTTATTGCCGCGTGCTGCGCGATGTTGACAAG
>WRDG01000239.1 GCA_009783525.1 Defluviitaleaceae bacterium
GAAACCGTTTACGCGCAGCTTTGGCATAACATATATGTGCGTTGTTCGGACGGTTCCGTCGACGTAGTTCAATATTACATATCTTCCGACAATTTTCCTTTCGATGCGGTTGTGTTAAAAAACGGAATAGTTTCGGGTCTTAATGTTCTTGAAGAAGGAGATCCGGTAGAGTATTTAGTTAACAAAGAAACCGGAAAGGTTCTTTATATTTACGTCCCAAATAATTTAAGCACGAGGATTGCCCGCGGAAGGCTCCAATCCGTCGACTGGACAAATAAAAACGCGGTATTTCTTGATCTAAACGGGCGCGAGTATGTTTATTCGATCGCCAACGGATTGTTCGGTACGACCAACGGCGTCCAATATTTGCATTTTACCGGCGAAAGGCGTACAGCGGCTAATCTTCCCATCGGTAGCTTGGTTTCAATTTCGTTGGTTAACAACATGATAACCGGCATAACATATGTAGGCGAGTCGGTTCTCTATCCGGAAACATATGGGATTGTTATAGAAAATAACGCGATGCTCGGTTTTTTAACTGTTGCAAATGACGAAGGCCAAATAGTAAGCAAAACATACAACCCGGCAAATTTAATTGTGCAAAAACGGGAATATTACGATATGCGCGACACAATAGGGCAAATTCATTCGATGTTTCCGGATTTGGACTACAACCCTCGCATTACGTCCATGGACAGCATCGAACCGGGAGACATCGTATCGTTCCGTACTGACGAAAAAGACGACGGTGTAATCGTTAGTATAAGCGCTGCCGTTAATTACACGACGCGCTACGGCGTTTTGCGCGAATTTTACAATGACGGAATTGTTTCGTCGTTTCTTATCGAATACGAAAACGGTAAAACAGCATGGTTTACAATGCCGAATTCGGCGTATGTCACAAAAAACGGCAGACCCTCGTCGCCTTACAGTGTGCGTGTAGGGGACTGGGTGCGTATTTTGATTAACCAAGCAGTTTCGGCGCCGGGGCATATCATGGAATCGGTAAAAGAAATGCAGGTCGAAAACGAAGGGCATTTGATTAACGAAATTGCTATGGGTAAGCTCACACATTTAAATATGCTCCAAAATAAAATTCAATTAACAGATGTGCAAACGTTGACAAAAAACGGCTGGGATAAATACAAGCCTGTTGTTCAATTCAACTTGGCCGGTAAAAATACGGAATTTTTTATAGACGGCAGACCTGTGACAATATCATTTGTCAACAATTATTTACGGTATTCGGATGCGAATGTATATATCGCATTAGAAAACAATTTCGCCGGTGACATTATCCGCAAAGTTTCATTCAGAACGGGCAGAGACGAAATACTGCCGCCGGATACAATTTTCGGCACTGATAGTAACGGCGGGTTTCATATTTTAGCAAACGACGGCATGATAACGACCGATCCCGGAACAATTGTACGCCGAAACGGCCGGCTTGTTGACGGAAGAAGCATATTTGCGCCGGATTATGCGGTTGTTGCTTTATGCGGGCATAATACAGCGGCAGTGGTTGACATAACGGATCCGCCGTCCACCGCCGGCGTTAATATTGTGCGCGGACGCATATACAGCGTAGACCACAGTAAGAGTTTCAGGGTGCAGTCAATGTCTGTTTTCGACGGACACAACTGGCTATACACACCGATTCAACGTGAATTTACAATTGATTACAACACGATGTATTTTAACGAAAACGGATTGGTTTCATCTGAAAGTTTTATCGATTTTACAGAAGACTCTGTAATACACAAGGTTTTTACAATAGTAACCGACGGTGCCCGCGCGGCCCGTGTTATTGAAGCTCCGTTCGTAACGCAAGCTGTACGCGGCATAATATATGCGGTAAACGGCAATTCAATTTCAATAAGAAATGCGTCGTATTATAACGAACAAACCGGTCGTTATCTGCCTGTAAGCAATGTAAATGCGACTGTAGAAATAAATATAATGAGCAATTCGCTTATTATTGACCGAGACAAGCTGATAGGCGCAAACAGTTTATCAATCGGCGATCAAATAAAAATTATGACAAACACGCTTCCTGATGTAATCGCCGGAGGCATGCAGATAGACGGGTACATAGTTTTAGTAGAAAAATAGTTTTTTAAGGAGGCATTGATAATGAAAAAATATTTGTTTACGGCGTTTTTTATTCTCACGGCGGCCTTTTTTGCTTTTATAAATAATTTTAGCGTGTTTGCAATGGGAGACATGGGATTTTTTGGCGGAATAAGCGACGGCAGAAAGCTGCCGCGCACTTCGGAGCTGTTGTTGGCGCAAACAGCGAGGTCTAATCAACGAAATCAAAAACAAACACATAATTATACCGAGCTTGTTTTTATAGACGGCCGCCCAATCGAATTCAACGGATTAATCGACATTACAATAAACGGCGGCGTTACTGCGTCTATGGGTAATTTTACCGTTAATTACAGGATATACCCCTTCAACTCCAGAGCCGCCGCCGAAGACGGTATATCTATCAATCGCACCGCAAATTTTAGGGTTACATATAGAACTGAAGGCGGGCAGGTTATTTACAATTACGACATAGTAAAAAGCAATTGGCGCGACGTGATTGTTATCGGCGACACTTCATATATGTTGGACAGCAGGCGTTCGCATTACGGAATCAGCATTATCGAAGACAGAACGCCGGGCGTTAAGTATTACCGAGGAGATCTTTCGTCGCAGTTGTATTATACATACGGAACAAACACTGAAGTGAATATTGAAACTGTGGGGGCTTTTTACGGCTGTCACAATGCCTGGTCGAGCACCGAAACACACCGTATGGACGTATCGGTTGTGCGTGACGGCTGGGCATTGGCTTATCAAATACGTCCGAGCGTTACTGTAAACAAGGTTTTACAATATGTGCAAAACGAACCGACGGCAATAAGTTTTTCAGGTAATTACAGGGAAGTCATGCAAAACAACAGCGGATTGCGGTACGATTTAATTCATGTTCCGCAATTTATGTGGGATGAACCTATCGCCGGAAACGTAAATTTGCAAAGCGTCAACATTTTCGAACAATTGCCTGCGGCGGATCTTTCGTTTTTAGCGGGAAACTCTGCTGAAGACGACATAGCCAAGCTTTTTGCAATGCAAATATTAGGCGGCGTGCCGTCCGATTACCAACCGTCTCAATTGTTAACACGCGGCCAGTTTGTAACGATGCTTGCCAAAGCTATAAAATTACCGGTCGAACAACCGGCAGCAACACGGACGGCTGCTCAGGTCGCATATATTTTTTCCGATGTTAACTCAACCAGGCCTGAATATCCGTTCATACTTGCGGCATTTAAAAGCGGGATGGCATCGGGACGCGACAACGGAATGTTTTATTTTGATTATCCAATAGAACGCCAGGAAGCATTTGTCATGATAATAAAAGCGCTCGGGCTGTCGAATTTAAGTCCAAACCCAACTCCGCATACACCGTTTGCGGACGACGCGCAAATAGCGTCATGGGCAAAGCGTGAAACATCGGTCGCTTTGTCAATCGGTTTAATTGCACCCGATGAATTCGGACATATATATCCGTCGCGCCATATAAGTAAAGGCGAAGCCGCGACATTAATAAACCATGTTATCGAATATCTCCGCGCAGGCTTAGTA
>WRDG01000240.1 GCA_009783525.1 Defluviitaleaceae bacterium
AATATATCTGCCATGCCTTTGCGTTCGTTGTATTCAAATATGACGGCTTTTTTTGCGAAGTTGTCGAATCTCGGGCCAAGCCGCCTGTTCAATAAAGCCATAGCTTGCCGGAACGAATAGCCGCCGAGCTCGCAGTTGTCTATAAACTCGTAAAAATAAGGACGCAGGTTTTTATGTATGTATTCCTCGTTTTCCATTATTTTTTTTATCGCAACAAGAACCCCCGCGTGCGCCATCGGGCATATCGCGTCTTCCGCATCGGATATCGCTTCAAACCTCCGCACACGCATTATGCGGGACTGCATAGAAAAATATGTAAAAATACCCACTACCGCAGATATTGATATAAGCACGGAAAATGTTACGTCCTTAACAAAAAACGTAACGACCAAAATCACCACCGCAAAAAGCACGGCCAAAACCGAAGTGAACGATTCCAATGTCAAGCGCTTGTCCAAATTGAAATCAACTAAGATGTTTTCGACGAAGCGGTTATACTTAACAAAAATATTTTCTTTTTGGACCGCAATATTTTCCCGTTTTAAACGAGCCGTGCGGCGTTTGAAATTGTAATGGCCCAAGTTTTCCGCCAGCTCGTCGAACAAATTAATAAAAAAATTTTTAATGTCTCCGTATAAACGAATATTTAAAAACGCGCTTAATAAACCAAAAAAAGCAACCCCTGCAAGCACGCTTAAAAATAAGTTACTCAATGTATTCCTCCGCTTCATTTTCCGACGGCGGGTTCGTTAAAAAATCGAATTTATCTTTTTTTATGCCCGCTTTTAATATATTCTGCCTGTTTGCCTCTGACAGAACGCCCACGCGCTTATGCCGGCCTATGATTTTTACAACTTTTTGCGTAATCGGATCGTCTACCACATCGATGCACTCAAATGTATATAGCCTGTTTATTACCGGTTTAAGACCCTCCGCGCCAAGCACTTCAGATATCGACGTCACCTTTCGCGTTCCGTCCGCAAGCTTTTCCTGATAAATAATAAATTTAACCGCGGAGCAAATATTCCGCAGCGCGAGCTCGGCGGGTTCGTGCGATATCATCAGGTATGAAGTTAAAAACCGGTATATGGCTTCTTCGTCGCCTTCGGCATGCAGTGTTGTGAAAAAATAATGACCTGTTTGCGCCGCGCGAAGAGCCGTGGCAAATTCGCCGGGCGTGCGGAGCTCGCCCGGCCCTATCCAATGCGGCGATTGCCGCATTGCGTTTATCAGCAGGTTTTCCATTGTCGCAGGGCTCGAGTCATCGTCTTCTGACGTTGATTCGTATTGGAGCACGTCGTTAATGATTTTGCCGCGGTCAAATTTACGAAGCCGCATTTCAGAAGGATTTTCTATGGTAATAATACGCGAAAGCGGATCGATTTCTTTTACCATCAGCTCGTTTAAAGTCGTCTTGCCGCTTCCCGTGCCTCCCACAGTTATCCAGCTCAAATCCGCTTTAGGAATAATCGACAGCAGTGTGTACATATTCCGCGAAAATGATTTGCTGCTTATCATGTCTTCCGGTGTTATCTTTTTTTTACTGAACTTGCGCAGTACAAACGCGGGTTCGTTGTACGGTGATATGCCCGCGTGCGTTGCGTTGACTCGGTAGCCTTCGACCATACGAGCATTAACCATCGGATTTTTTGGGGTCAAGCGAAGCTTAGAGACGTTGATTAATTTTGATATTATCCGCTCCATGTGTTCTGTGTCATAAAATGTATTGTCCCACTGGGTTGTTCGTCCGCCGCTTTCGACAAATATTGTTTTAGGCCCGTTGCCGCGTATTTCGTCTATGCGGTCGTCTTCCACCGCCCGCGTTATCGGTCCGTAATTTGTTATTTCGTTAATGAGAGCTATTTTTAACTCGTCCCATCCGTAAGCCTCGCGGCTCCTCGGGCGTTGGACGCGCAGCTTGCCCTCGTTCATTTGCTCGTCTACAAATTCGTTTATATAGTCGCGCATAAGCTTAATCTTTAAAGATTCGTCGCGTTCTTCCCTAAAACCCGCAGACGCTTTGTTTGCTATATATGTTTGGCAATTTTTTACGGCGTCATCAAAACTCAGCATTGAACTGATAATAAGACCGCCGTCCGCTTCACTTAATTCGGCAACGCTTTTTTCGTTTATAAACCGTTCCTGCAGCTCTCTTATTTTTCCTACGTTTAACATTTATTCCTCCGAAGCCGACGCATTATATAAACTTATCAGAAATTTTTTGCATTTCCGACGCAAAAACCCTGTTAACCGTTTTCGCGTCTCTCAAATAAATTTTACCCGTGCCTTCAAGCGGGCATTCGTTCGCTTCTTTTACATACGGCAGCGTCGCCGCCACAGAAAAACTGCTTTTTTTGAGCGCGTTAAAATCGTAAGTGGAATTAAACACGTTCATGTAAATAACTTCTAAAAACTTTCCTTCGCTTATACCGATCGAACCCGCGTGGTTGATCAACTTTAGTATATTTGACAAAACATCAACACGTTCAGCCGCTGTAAAAAATCCTTGCATACAGTTCATCATTGCGCCGAGGCAAAATTCCAGCGGCGGGTTGTTAGGCACGTCGATCAGCACGACGTCGAAATTTTCGCGCAAAATATTTATTACCGTTTCAACATGCCTGAATTCGAAACTGTAATAGCTTTCAATAGAATCGTACGGGCTTGGCGAAAGCAAGTATACGTTTTTGATCGGAGTGGGATTTATTATCGACTTTATATCGTTCCGGTAATTTTTAAGCATCCTCATCAAACCTTCGCCTTTTTTGTTTGGTTCGGCGCAAAACCAATAGAACAAATTAGGATAAAAAACTTTGAAATCTACCACGCAAACCTGCAAATCGTTTTGCGCGAGTAAATACGATAAATTGCTTAATATTTGGCCGTTTTCCACAAAATCACTGCTCGGTATAAACGCCGCGACATTGATCCTGGGCTTTTTTATTTCGTAATCTCTTGAAATTTTATCTAATACCCCGTCTATTCCCTTTCCGCGTTCGTTTACTTTAGCCACGAGTTTACCTCACTTTCTAAAGTGGGCAATTTGTCCAAAATAATTTCTGAACCCGAGCGGCTTAAAATCGTTATCAAAAAACTTCCGCTGCCCGCTATGTTTTTAAATTTAGCGTACGCTTCGACTTGGTCGGGCGTTGCCGCAAGCAGAAGCGCGCGCGGTTTTATGTTTGCCATGAATGCGCTGCTCTTCATCACGTCGAGCCTCCGCGTTTCGTCCAAACGCATCACTTCGTTGTAGACTTCGTAAATAGAATGTGCGTTGGCGTTTATCATGTCTGTTATCACAATCGACTCAAACAAAACTTCCGAAGCCATTTGCTTGTTTGACGACGACGGAAAATAATACGGATTGGTATCGTATATGCTTCCGGACTCGGCAGTTTGCGGCGTTTCATAAATAACGCGTATACGTATTCTGTCACCCGGCACCAAAATATTTCCGCCCGCCTCCATGTTGTTGTACGGAATAGTTATTATTTCGTGGTCGTCCGAAAGATTGTACAGCCATTCATTCCTCTGCGGCCTTTCGCCGATCAATTGGTCTTTGTATAAAAAGGTTTGCCGACGCAAATAATACGAGTTGAGCAAACCGTATACACTGTCT
>WRDG01000241.1 GCA_009783525.1 Defluviitaleaceae bacterium
CGCGGCCGCGATTTTCATTGCGACGACATTTTCACGTACAGCCTCGAATGGTCTTTTTTTACGCGCGCGCAGTGGGGCGTGTATGATACGGCTTTGATCGAACTCGAGCACGGCTGGAACCACGACGTGCCCGCGCCGCCGCTGCCGGTTACGGTAAACACGGCGGAGCTTAATTACGCGAAGCGGATAAAAACGGCGGCGGACGCGGACGAAGCGATGGAGCATTATTTAAGCAGGATACCGTTCGAAAAAATAATCACGATAGCCTCGCATTTTTCGACGCACATACGCTACAGAAAAGTTACGGCTGCGGAAATGGACAAAGCGTTAAAAAACCGTGACGCGGCGGGCGAATGGGAGCGCGACGTTTATGCAAACTATATATTGGAAGCTTTTTTGACTCGTTACGAAAAGGATCACGCGGACATGACGCTGCAGTTTTCAATGGCGGCGGAGCCGCTTCCGTACGAAACCATAAGCATGATGCACCAGCACACGCCGTTTGAGCTCGCGCAGATTATCGCGGCGCACCCGAAGCTGAAATTCAACTTCCATGTTTCTAACATGGCGGTAAACCAAAATTTTTGCACGATGGTGCGCGAACTGCCCAACCTGTCGCTTAACGGCTATTGGTGGCACAACTTTTTTCCGTCGTTCATCGGGCGTATACTTTCGGAGAGGCTCGACATGATTGCCATAAACAAGCAGGTGGGTCATTTTTCGGACGCATACTGCATGGAGTGGTCGTGGGCAAAATCAAAGGTGATACGGCGCGCAACGGCCGGCGTGCTTGCCGAACGGGTAGATTCGGGCCGCTATACGATGGAGACTGCGCTGTTTTTGGCGCAGGAGCTTTTGTCGGGTTCGGCGCAAAAAATATTTAACACGGGGTGGTAATAAAATGCTGGTCACTTTAAAGACACTTCTCGACGAAGCGAAAGAAAAATTTTACGCGGTGGGGGCGTTCGAATTTTGGTCGCTTGATTCTGTGCGGGCTATTCTTGAAGCGGCGGAAGAGCTCGATATGCCCGTAATACTTCAGGCAAGCGCGGTCGAATTAAACTACATGGGATGGAAAAACGTGGAGCGGGCGGTCGGTTACACTGCGGACAAGTCGGCTGCGCGCGTCGCGCTTCATTTGGACCACAGCATGGAAATAAAATGGGTCAAGCTCGCAATAGAGTCGGGCTTTACGGGCGTGATGATCGACGCGAGCCATCACGAGTATAAAGAAAACGCCGACATAACGCGCGAGGTCGTGTCGCTCGCAAAACCCTACGGCGTTTCGGTCGAGAGCGAGCTTGGACGCATGGCCGGCCTTGAGGGCGCGGTTTCGGTAGAAGAGGCCGAGGCGTTTCAAACGGATCCCGACGACGCGGCGCGTTTCGCGGCGGAAACGGGCATAGACGCCCTTGCCGTTGCGGTGGGGACGGTTCACGGTTTTTACAAGACCACGCCGAAAATAAATGTAGCGCGCATAAAAGCCATCAGTGAAAAAGCCGACATACCGCTCGTGCTTCACGGCGGCTCCGGCACGCCGGACGACAAGGTGCGCGACGCGATCCAAGCGGGCATCTGCAAGGTGAACGTCTGCACCGAATTTATGGACGCATTTAAAAAGGCTTACCAAAAATCCGACAAGCCTTCGGTCGCGGGTTTGTTCAAGCCGGGTTACTTGGCCGGCAAAGAAGTGATAATTAACAAAATCAAACTGTTCGGAAACAAATAATTTTGGAGGGAACACAATGCCTGAAATAAAGTATGAAATAACAAAGCACATCGGCGTATTGTCCGAAAGCGCTTCGGGTTGGAAAAAAGAATTGAACATGGTCAGCTGGAACGACCGCGAGCCCAAGTACGACATCCGCGAATGGTCGCCCGACCATACGAAAATGGGCAAGGGCGTGACGCTTACACAAGCGGAGTTTGACGCGTTAAAAGAGCTGGCGTAAAAAAAAACGCCTGCATGTGAAAAGTGACAACGCACAAAAACTCCGAAGGAGTTTTTTCCTTGTGTTTTTCGCCGAAGGTGAAAAACGCTTCCTTGCACAAAAACTCCGAAGGAGTTTTTTCATTCGGTCTTCGCATATATTAAAGATTAAAAATTTTTTTGTGCGCAATTATCCGGCGGTGTTGCTTTCTGTATTTTTAGCGTCGGCTTTTTTGGTATTGTACCGGTTCGTTTTTTTGTGCGAGGACGATTTTGTATACGGCCTTTATTTTAAATGGGGCTTTGGCGATTTCGTCCGTTTTCACGCGGATCATTATGTTTTAAAAAACGGGCGGGCGATAGTCCATCTGCTGCTTACTGCGTTCCTTATTTTTGACGCGCATCTTTGGCGCGCGGCAATGCCGTTTATGCTGCTCGCGTTGTTTTTTTTCGCCGCGAAGTGCGCGGAGTTTTCGATCGGGCAAGAAAGGCGTCCAAAACATTACTTCGCGTTTGTTTTGTTTTGCACGGCTTTCTTTTTTTTGTCCTTCGACATAACGGTGTTGAGGGAAACCGCCTTTTGGATGTCCGGCTCGTTTAACTATATTTATCCGTCGGTTCTGCTTTTTGCCTCCGTTTATTTGTTTGACGACGGAATTGCGCGGAACATAAACAGGCCGTACATGCCCGCCGTTACGTTTTTTGCGTGCGCGTCAACGGAGCAGGCGGGTGTGATGGCGTTTGCGGCGCTGCTTGTCTGTTTCGCGTGCCGTTCGGTTATAAGCAAAAATTGCTTTCGGAGTTTTTGTGCAGGGAAGAAACACCTTCGGAGTTTCTATGCAAGGTCGAAAGTTCACTTTATTTATAAGCTTTCTTTGCTTACGTCGCTCGCGGGTCTTTTGACGGTTGTGCTTGCGCCGGGGATAATGCGCAGGGCAGGCTATCAAGGCGTGCCTTTGAGCATGACTAGCGTCGGCGAAACCATCCGCTTTTTTTTGCTCGCGCCGTGCTCGATTATTTTTATTTCGTGCCTGACCGCAGCCGCAATTATTTATCTCGTTAAAAATTTATTCGCAAACCGCGGCGGCATGGGGCGGCTTCGCATTGCCGCGGACTGCGCGGCGGTATTTTCGCTCGTCGTTTTTTTTGCCGTCTTTCTGCTTTTCGTTTTGGGTTTTTTCGGCGAAAACATACTCCATCAAGGAAGAAACTCCTTCGGAGTTTCTGCGCTTAGTTTACTGACAATGACCGCCGGATATTTTTCGGCGGTTTTTTATGCGCTGATTATTTTTTATATAAACACAAAAAAAACGATGCACAAAAATTCCTTCGGAGTTTCTTCTTTGCACAGAAACTCCTTCGGAGTTTCTTCCCTGCCTCTTGCTCTTTTTACGGCGGCGGCGGCGGGGCTTGTCATGCTTACCGTCGCTCCGCAGGGTTGGAGCCGCACGCTGTACGGCCCGCTTTTCGCGCTCGTGCCCGTGATCCTCGCGCTTCTTTTTTCAAAGGTCGCTAAGAGTGAAGAAACTCCGCAGGAGTTTCTGTGCAAGGAAGAAACTCCGCAGGAGTTTCTGTGCGAGGAAGCGTTTTTCGCCTTCGGCGAAAAACACAAGGAAGAAACTCCTGCGGAGTTTTTGTGCAAGGAAGCGTTTTTCGCCTTCGGCGAAAAACACAAGGAAGAAAC
>WRDG01000242.1 GCA_009783525.1 Defluviitaleaceae bacterium
ATGCGTTCGGCGGCTTTTTTATGCGCAAACACCGTTATAATGAACGAACACACTGACAACATAAAAAAGACGACCGACAAACTCGCGCAGCGAGAAAAAATGCTGAAGGCGATCAATGAAATGGCAGTCGCGCTCATATCGAGAGAAGACTCCGAGTACGACAATGTTCTAAGCACGGGGCTCAAACCGATAAGCGGCGCGGCGGGCGTAGACCAGATTTCTATTTTCAAAATGTCAAGCAAGGACGGACTATTGGGCCAAGTGTATCTATGGCACGGCGAAACCGTGCCGGTCGACGAAAAACTCAAGGTCGTGCAGCTCGACCCGCCTGTAAAACGCTGGCTCGAAGTTTTAACAACAGGCAAGTGCATCAACGCTGACGTGACAGAGCTTCCGGACGACGAAGCGGAATGGCTCACGTCGTTCGGCATTAAGGCGGTTTATTTTGTTCCGGTTTACACACACGGAAATTTTTGGGGCGTAATTACGCTCGAGGATCATACGGCTTACCGGCGCTTCGACGACGACTGCCTCGACTTGCTGCAGTCGGCGGCGCATTTATGCGCCGATGTTGTAGCCCATGCCGACCTCGAACGCGAAGCCGCGGAAAAAAACAAGCTGCTCAATTACGACGCGTTGACAAACATATATAACAGGCGTTATTTCGACGAAAACATCGAAACCATAATTAAAACGCTTTCACGTTCCAAAGGGCATCTCAGCCTGATAATGATCGACATCGACAGATTTAAAAATTATAACGATACATACGGCCATTACGAAGGCGACCAATGCCTGATAAAAATTGCGGAAACGCTTACAAAATGCATTACGCGCACCGACGACTTCATCGCCCGCTACGGCGGCGAAGAATTTATCGCGGTGCTGCCCAATACGGACGAAAACGGCGCGTGCCTGTTGGCCGAAAAATTAATGGAGAGTATCAGGAGCTGCAAGATCGAGCATAAAACAAGCGACGTGAACAAATATGTAACCATTTCGATCGGCGTTACGACCGGTACAGTTTCCCACCTGCAGCAAGGCCACGACTACATCAAGCGCGCCGACGAAATGCTTTACTTGTCTAAGCAGCAGGGACGAAACAGGTACATGTTCGGAAGCTTGTAAATTAAGTTTTAAATTAAACAAAATTAAAAACCGGAGTGCGGTTCGTTAATATACCGCACTCCGGTTTTAATTTTTTACTTATTTCTGTTTTAAATATAATTAATTTTATTCTAAATTTTGTACGAACTTTTTAACTTTTTTGTAATCTAATATGGTGAAAGGAACTTTAGAAAAAAATATTATCATTGCAAAGGGGGATGATCACTATGTATAAGGCAGACGCCACCGCCGACTACAGCGCAATCGACGCGAAGCAAAAGTCGGCCCACAGCCGGTTATGTACAGACGGCTCAACAACCGGCAGCAATAATTGCGTTGCCTACTGCAATTACGAATCTCATCCCGGTTTCCTTACGGACAAGCTGAGGCTGAAGCACGAATGTTTGCACAAACGGTGCGTAAACTACCTCCCTAAACCAAAAAGGAATAAACGGGAAAAATCATTGGCCGAAACAGAGTCGGAATGCATCATGGAAGTCGCGGTTTCCGTCACGGGCTATATGGACGGCATGCGCATCATGAAGACAAGGTGCGACGCGGACGGCAGATGGTCGATCTTTTATGTAGCCGTTTCGAATTATTCTTTCGAAAAAGCTGCGAGCGACATCGAAAAAAGAACCGGTGTGCGCGTCAGGTTCGTAAACTTGAACTATAATTACGAAATCGCGGCTAAATTGGTTTTTGGCGCAAATATTTGGCGTGAATACACCATGAGGAAATAAAAAAATAAATAAATTAATCGAACTTTACATCCCGCCAGCTGTAACGCGCCTTTAGCCTCGCGTACAGCGGATGGCTTACGATTTCGTATTTATATCTGGTAAATATTTCGTAGCGCGTAAAAGCGCATGTTTCTGAAATATCAAAAAAATGCCGGATGTCGTTCATGTTAAAAAATTCCGGTTTTTCGAAAAAAACGGAGGGGACACACACGAGGAGGCCCGCGCCGATGCGCGCGGCCTCTTCGTGTTTTTCGTATGTGGGCAAATGCCAGGCCTGCGGGTTGTCCAATTTATATATATCGCACATGTGATGGCCCAAAAAAATATGCATGAGCTCCTCGGCGATGGTAAACCTCTTGCGCGTCGCGTGATTTGGGCCGTCGTTATAAATAATGCAGTATCTTTGCCTGCCCTGCGCGTCCGTATAGCGGGCCGAACAGCCGTCTTCGTTGTGCAGCAGGGCAAGCGCTTCCCTATATGAAAAGCCCGACTCGCAAACAAACCGGGCAAGCGGCGTCAGCCTGATGCCGTGGCGCGCGCAGACGTCTTCAAGCGGGATCGGGATGCGCTTGTAATTTCCGCTTATCAATTCCGAAAAAATTGTCCCGTAGATTTTTTTGCGTTCGCTTTGCGTCAATTTCATTCGTCAGATTTTTTAAAAGCCTCGGGGTCGAGGAACTGCGCAAATTTTCGGAGCGTCTCCGCATTTTCGGGCGTCATGTGACGTCCCGCCCGCGCGATGATCCGAATGTCTTTATTGTCTATTTGCGGATAGGCCGAATGCGGCACGTCGGACTGCCCCATCAAATAATCCGTGGTCACGCCGAAATAAGCCGCCAAAATTTTTATGGCCTCCGCCGACGGTTTGCTCCTGTCATGCTCCCATGAATCGATCGCCTGCTGCGAACGTCCCACCACAGCCGCGAGCTCGTTTTGCGAAATATTTTTTTTGTCCCGCTGCTGCCTGATCATTATTCCTATGCCCATGCTTCACCGTCCGATTGTTCTGTTTTCATTGTACAAATATTTTTTGTTAATTTCAATATGCACTCTATGTTCGATTATTGTTGACAACTAATTTAATGAGTATTATTATTTCATCAACAAATAATTATTGTAGATTTCATAATAAGGAGGTGAAAATTATGAAAAATTTGTTGGTCATATTCCGCGGCAACCATTCGCAAAAATACATGGCGGCAATTTACCATGTCACGCAGCAAACTTGGAGCAACTGGGAAAACGGAAAAACGAAGCCGAACGACCGCATCAAACGAAAAATTGCGCTTGACGCAGGCACAACAATAGAACATATGTTCTATTAATAATTAAACAACTGTTTTATTGAAGCAAATAAACGTACGGAAAGGAGAATGAAATTGGACTGGCTGATCAGCATAGCGGCGAGCGGGTGCGGCGTTGCAATAGTCACGGGCGTATTCAAGCTGCTCGAAATGAAAATCGGCGCAAAAATTAAAGACAGGCCGGAAAAAAACGGCAAAAAGCCGTTCAGCGCGGACACGCTCTGCCTCGCGCTCCGCGTGATCCTGCACGACCGCATAAAATATTTGGCCCGGGTCCATATTACGGAGGGGACCGTAAGTTTTGAGGATCGGCGCGACATTTTCGAAATGCACTCCATCTACCACGACGGCCTGCAGGGAAACGGCAACCTGTCCGCTTTGATGGACGCTTTTTCAAAGCTGCCGATCAAATAACAACAGGAGGACAATATGATCGACGAAATACTGACATGGCCGC
>WRDG01000243.1 GCA_009783525.1 Defluviitaleaceae bacterium
ATATTTTTTTCGAAAAGCGGATCGTTTTGCTTTTTTCGCAATACGGCTTTTACGCTGCGTGAATAGCCTTCTAAATCATGTTCCATTTCCGATAAAATTTTGTGCCGAGACATACATTCGTTAAGCGTTTTTTCTGTTTCGCGTCTTTCGTTTTCCGTGCTCGCCGATTCGCTGTTAAGCTGCGACAAGGCCAGAATGTAAGCCGCGTGTTTTTTTTCGGATGATTCGATTTCATCTTCTATGCTGACAATTTCGTTGTTTAAGTTAACAATTGCCGTTTCTTGTTTTTCCGCCGCGGCTTCACTGTGCAATATTTCACTGTTTATCCTTTCCTTTTTTTCTTCGTGGCGGAAATATTCCTGTTCAAAATCTTTTTGCACGTTTTTTGCTTCAGACAAACTGTGCATTTTGCCGATTATTATTTCGTTATACGCATCAATGTGTTTTTCTCTTTCGCGCACCGCATTTTCCAGTTCGGCAAACTCGCTCTGCTTTACATTCAATTCGTTTTCCGCTAAAACCAACTCTTTTTCGGCCGCATCAAAAGAAGCGGAAAATTTTTCTTTTTCCGCTCCTTTGTCGATCAGTTTTTTTTCGTTTTTATCGTGTTCGCGCAATATTCTTTCGATATTTTTTTCGCATGTTGAAAATTGCTCGCGCAGGATATTTATTTCGCCGTCTTTTTTTTCCATTTCGGCTGTCAAATCGACGACACGGCGGTTAGCCGACCTGTATTCGTCGTCGGTATGTCCTGCCGATTCGCGGAGCGTTTCGCAAATGAGCCGCAGATCCTGCAATTGCATTTGACTGTTTTCCGATTGAGCCGCGATATTTTTCAAGTCATTGTCTATCTTGCCTATTGCTTCTTCATACCGGTCGGCGTCAAGCAAAAAAACGTTTATATACGCCGATTTATATTGTTCTTTTAACAACAAAAACCGGCGAGCTTCTTCCGCTTGTTCGCGCAGCGGTTCCAACTGGTTTTCGTACTCGTTTATCAAATCGCTTACGCGGACTATATTTTGCTTTTCTCTTTCGAGCTTAACCAATGTTTCTGTACGTCTTGTCTTAAATTTGGTTATTCCCGCCGCTTCTTCGAACAGCTGGCGCCTGTCTTCGGAACGCGCGGACAAGACTTCTTCTATTTTTCCTTGCCCGATGATTGAATAACCTTCGCGCCCCACTCCGGTGTCCATAAACAACAGGTGGACATCTTTTAACCGGCACGGCGAACCGTTTATGGCAAACTCGCTTTCGCCTGAGCGGAAAACCTTACGCGAAACAGAAACCTCGGTAAAATCTGCCGCGAGAGTTTTGTCGGAATTGTCCAGCACCATAGTAACATCGGCATATCCAAGCGGTCTGCGGTGTTCGGTTCCGGAAAAGATAATGTCTTCCATTTTGCCGCCGCGCAGGCTTTTAACACTTTGTTCGCCCATAACCCAACGCACCGCGTCGGCTATGTTGCTTTTGCCGCTGCCGTTCGGGCCTACAACTGCCGTTATTCCGAGTGAAAAGTCCAGTTTGATTTTATCGGGGAACGATTTGAAACCGGCAATCTCCAACGATTTAAGATGCATAAAAAAATTTACGCCCTGCCCACCGAACCGAATAAAGTCATTTTTTCGAGAACGGTTTTTTTGATCGCTTCATATCCGGGCGTTAAAAGCTTGCGCGGATCAAAACCCTTGCCGACTTTATCTTTGCCGGCTTCAATGTACGCTCTTGTCGCCTCGGCGAATGACAGTTGACATTCGGTGTTTACATTTATTTTGCATACGCCAAGCCCGATAGCTCTCTTGATCATTTCTTCGGGTATGCCCGTGCCTCCGTGCAGTACAAGCGGAATGCCGTCGGTTTTCTTGTTTATTTTTTCCAACGCGTCAAAATCCAATCCCTTCCAATTTGCCGGATATACGCCGTGAATGTTTCCGATGCCTGCCGCCAAAAAATCCACGTTTAAATCGGCGATCGCTTTGCAGGCTTCAGGGTCCGCAATTTCGCCCATCCCTATAACGCCGTCTTCTTCGCCGCCTATGCTTCCCACTTCCGCTTCGATCGACATATTGTTTTTATGGGCGATTTCGACCAATTCCGTTGTCTTTTTAATATTTTCCGATATTTCAAAATGGCTGCCGTCGAACATGATGCTTGTAAAACCGGCTTCTATGCACGACAGGCATTCGTCATATCCGCCGTGGTCTAAGTGAACGGCGACCGGCACGGATATTTTCAATGATTTGTCCATTGCGGAAACCATTGCGGCAACAGTCGCAAAACCGGTCATGTATTTGCCTGCGCCGCCGGAAACCCCGAGGATAACGGGACTGTTAAGTTCCTGCGCCGTGTTGAGCACCGCTTTTGTCCATTCAAGATTGTTGATGTTAAACTGGCCTACGGCGTATTTGCCTTTTTTTGCGGCCGCAATCATATCCTTCGCGTTTACTATCATTAATAACCCACCAATCATTATTTTTTTAATTATATCTTTTTTGTGTTTGCAATTCAAAGATTAAAGATGCAAATCAATGCTCTAACCAATTCGCAAAAAAAATCATTGTTTAAGATCATCTTTTGAAAAATATTCGCGGCATGCTTGTACAAAAAAAATTTGTGAAAAGCACCCCTTTGTGTTAAAACTTTTGTATGGAGGCGGTTTGATTGATAATTATCGATTCTATTTTAAAGCTTTACGATATCATCGAGCTTTATTTGGTGTTCAGCCTAAACAAATTTATTTACAGCGGAGTGTTGTTCGGCATTGTGCAATTGTTGTTTGTCAGGCGGCTGATCATAAGAAAAAATCCGACGACTTTGCTGCTGATACTGGCTTTTATTTTTATTTATCTTAATTATGTCCTGCCGTGGCAGGATCATCCGTTTTTCAATATTATCCCGGGAGTGGTCGAATATGGCGGAAATTAATTCCGATTGGTATTTGCATAAAGGTTTCACTCAAGTTGAATGCAGCCCGCTTTCAGCGGCGCGTTACATCGGCAGGCCTGCCGGCATGCACGGTTGGATGCAGGCCCGCGACGGCGGGCTTGTTTTTGAAGACGGCTCGCCGTTTAAATTTTGGGCTTCAAACGTAACGACGAACGGAGTATGGGATCCCGACAAAAAAGTGCTTAACGCAAAGAGGCTCGCAGGCCTCGGAATAAATTCGATGCGTTTCCATAAGTTTACATATCAGGACGGCGGCGTCTGCAGCAAGGGAACCGCTTCCACCGTACTCGACCCGCACAAAATGGACTGCATGGATAAATATTTTTGCGAACTAAAAGATGAAGGCATCTATGTAACTTGGAGCCACATATGGGGACACAGGGCAAACGAGCTCGACAACCTCCCGAGCGGATTCACGGGCAGCAGCTACGGCCTCGCCAATTTCGCAAAAGATTTACAAGCGTTGCTATTTACAATCACGAAAAATCTTTTGAACCATTTCAATCCATACACGGGTTTGAGATACGCCGACGACCCGGCCCTCGCCGCAATCGAACTGCAAAACGAAGACAATATGTTTTGGTCGATGCAGTCGATTGCAGACAAGTATCCTTATTATAGAAATATGCTCAACAAAATGTTTTCCGTATGGC
>WRDG01000244.1 GCA_009783525.1 Defluviitaleaceae bacterium
ACGTCAATTGGTTGATTGACATTCCAAATGATTCGTTTTATTGCCGAGCCAAAACACGTTACAGGCAAACAGAACAGGAAGCGGAAGTCATTCCCCTTTCGGCGACAACAGTCCGCGTAAATTTCGAAAAACCTCAGCGCGCAATCACCAGCGGACAATCCGTAGTGTTTTACGACGGAGAACGCGTGCTCGGCGGGGGAATCATCGATTGAACAGTCAGCCCGCAAAAATAATGCATGTTTTAAATAAATGCGACAGTACAGGAGCCGAATGGATAAAAAAGCCGTAAACGAACTTTTATTAAACCCGGATGATTTTTCCGACGCAGATTTGCGTATGCTTATAGAACGCCGCGAGTACGAAGAAATGCTGATGACGCAAGCCGACAAAATCCGGCGCGAATATTACGGTAAAGACGTTTACATACGCGGTTTGATTGAAATTTCCAACCATTGCGAAAACGACTGTTTTTATTGCGGCCTACGGCACAGCAATAAAAATATTGAACGCTACCGTTTAACCGACGACGCCATTGTTGACTGCTGTTCAAAAGGTTACGGCCTCGGTATCCGTACGTTCGTGCTTCAAAGCGGCGAAGACGAGGCGTTCGACGATCTGCGCGTATGTTCGCTGATAAAAAAAATAAAAACGTTGTTCAGCGGCTGCGCCGTTACACTTTCGCTTGGCGAAAAATCTTACGAAACATATAAAAAATTCCGGGCAGCGGGAGCGGACAGATATTTGCTTCGGCATGAAACTTCCGACCAAGCGCATTTTTTAAAACTCCATCCGAAAAACCAATCTGCCGAAAAAAGAAAACAATGCCTTTTCGATTTGAAATCAATGGGTTTTCAAACAGGCGCCGGTTTGATGACGGGATCACCTCATCAAACAACCGACCATTTGATAAAAGATTTTCGATTTATGCAGGATCTTAAACCAGACATGATCGGAATCGGTCCTTTTTTGCCGCACAAAGACACGCCGTTTGCAAAATTTGCGGGCGGCGATATTTTTTTAGTGCTTCGGACGGTTGCGCTTTCGAGGCTGATGTTCCCAAAAACGTTGATACCGGCGACAACCGCCGCGGGTGCTTCGCACCCGATGGGTCTTGAACTCGCGCTTCGGGCGGGAGCAAACGTAATAATGCCGAATCTTTCGCCGCATGCAACACGAAAACTTTACGCATTGTACGACACCCGACCGAACGCGGCGGAAGAAACAACGGAATATTTGGATAAAATCCGGCAGCGGGTTTCTGCCGCCGGGTACAGTGTTAACATGGATGTGGGGCATGTATGCGGAGCGTGACGCTAAATAGTTCAGACGCCGCAATGAATTTCGCAGCGGAAGAATATTTGCTCGAAACCGAGCAGCATTCGTTTATGGTTTGGCGGACAGACCCGTGCGTGATGATAGGCCAATATCAAGTGGCAGCGGCGGAAACCGACATCAAATACGCAGAAGAAAACAACATAAAAATTGTGCGCAGAAAAAGCGGCGGCGGCGCAATTTAAACGGACAAAAATACGGTGCAGGTATCGCTGATCGAACCCTATAAGAATGATAAAAAAAATTTTTCCGAAAAAATCGCAAAAGCTTTAAACAATTTCGGCATAGAAGCCAAGGCCGAAGGGCGCAACGATGTTGTGGCATGCGGAGCAAAAATTTGCGGCACCGCGTGTTTTGTACGCGGCGGCTGGTCGTGCAGCCACGGGTCGCTTTTGTACGACACAGACTTGGACAAGCTCGAGCGCGTGTTAACCGCCGATGACGAAAAATTAAAAACAAAAGCGTTGCGTTCGATAAAAAGCCGTGTAAAAAACATAAAAGCTTTAATAAAAAACGCCCCCGAAACCGAGGGCTTTATTAATTATATAAATGAATTTATGCTAAATAATTTATGCGCCCGTTTTTTGCCGTTTGATGAATTCGAGCTTGACAAAATAAATAAAATTTATTTTGAGCGATACGGCGCAAAAAAATATTTGACTGAATCCGAACCGCCGTACACATTTAAAAACAGCAGGCGTTTCGGCGGCGGCAAGGTTGAAATTTTCGCAGACGTCAAGGCGGGCACGATTTTTTCATGCAAAATTTTCGGCGATTTTTTGGGAACGATCCCGCTGACCGTATTTGAAAATGCATTGGCCGGACTGCCGTTTGCTCCGCAGAATATTTTATGCGCGGCAAACGTTATCGACGAAATTACTTGGTCAAACTATTTCGGAAGCGTTAAACGCGAAGAATTTTCTTCATTGTTTTCAAACTGAACCCAACAGTTTATTGATTGGACAAGCCCGCAAATAAAAACCGCAAGCCAACACGCTTCTTCCAGTATTTGATAAATACTTGCAAGAAGCGTTTATATTTGGCTTGCGGTTTTTTTGTTAAAAATTATTTTATTCGTTAGTTTGCATGACGGCAGTTTATTTCCAATTAAAACCTATGATGTAAAACTCGCTGTCTAACACGCTGCTGAGAAAAACATAAATAGAACGCTGCGCGCTGTCTTTGGCTTGGCCTATCAAGTTGAGGGTTGCCGAACGGGTTTCGACATATTGCTGCCGGTCTGCAATGAAGTGAGCATAGTCTTCCAATACGAAATTTACAAAAATACCCGTCTTTTCGTCCAAAATCTTAATGGATTCCATATCTATTTCATGTGTTTGTATCGTAGGGTTCGGCAATGTGACAAGCACATTAAATTTATTTTCGTCTCTTTCCGTTATGGAAATATTTATTTCGTCCATGTTTATCCCAAACCGCATCCGCCCTTCAAATGTAATTATAAGTGAGCGGGCCGTTCCCGGTATGTTAATCGGCTTTCCGAAAATCTCGATCGTGTTTTGATCATTGATAACTACAATCGTTTCGTACGAATACGACAGTGTAGCAAGATCGCCTATTTCTTTGACACTGTATTCCAATACCCCCGAGTCAATGGCTTCTTTTTTTTCAATAGCAGGAACTCTATCAAGAAACCAACTCACGACGATGTATGACAAAAGAAGCAAAATCAATACGCTGAAAAGAATTGTTTTGAGTGAAAACCTTTGGTTAAACGAAACATTAACGGGATTGGGATTAACTTGACCTTGACCTTGACCCTTGCTTTTTTTGTTCATTTCATATCTGTCCTTTCGCAGTTTTTTTTAGTATATCATATTTTTATTTTGTCGGATGCAAATCATGTATAGTATGGAAATTTTTTTTCGTTTTTTTCCGGAGCGATGGGCATAGCTTTTACATGCAGCGTTTTGCCGCTGCGATTGGACTATTCCTTTTAAAAATAATTTTAAATTTATGGAAGCTTATAAATAATTAGCTCGGACATGCCCGCATTTTCCAACCGCAAACGAATACCCTGCTGCATGGTTTCATATCCGCTTCGCTCTATCGTTTCATCCCGCGAATCGAATGTGATTTGATACTTTTTGTCTGTACGCATACCCCGGGGATAAAAAAAGTATATCGGGCCCGTTTCAAAATCCGCGCCGCGCTTGACGGCTTCGTATCCCGGACCCGGCATGTGTTTGTCGGAACATCCGTTAAACATGCGCACTATCACGGCCCAGCCCATCGAACGGTCG
>WRDG01000245.1 GCA_009783525.1 Defluviitaleaceae bacterium
AATAGCCGTACGAAATTGCGATATTTAAGTGCCGGAGTAATATATTGAAATACAATCCGAAAGCGAATATCCCCGATTTGATGGAAGCAACCGGCAAAGGGCAGCGCACGATATCGCGTGAGTTGAAGGAGTATCAAGAAGCGGGCCTGCTGCGGCGCGAGGGTTCACGAAAAACCGGGCATTGGGTTGTGGAGTGAGATTTTATTTTTAGCGGAAATTAAAAACAAGGCGGGAAGATTTTTTTTTACTTTAGTGTAAAAAATGCTGACAGTCCGGCCACCGCCGCGTAGACCAATGCTATAACTACGTGCTTGGGGTCATCCCGCCCGTAACCCGCCTATGCTTATATTTTCGTGGCATGTAAAAGCCCCCCGTCGTATTCGATTCTGCGACAGGGGGCTTTTTTATTGATGTCCGTTTTTTTGGGGGGTCAGTAAAATTCGCAGAGACCCCTTTTTTATTTTTTGCGTTTAAATTAATTTAAATTCTTTTATGTTGCTGCCGTTGCCTTTTATATCGTAGACAAGCGTGAAGCCCGCAAGCTCATGGTCCGCACCGAACTTGAAAGCGCCGTCTAAGTTTGCGTTGTTGCCCGGCAGTGCGGCATCGAAGGTTTTTATAACGGACGAGCCGTTAGAAAATTTTACGTTAACGGTGAACGTTAGCGTCCAAATCCTGCTGTTTTTGCCGGTTTCGATTATGCTTACGAATTTTGCGCCCGAATAGCCGACTATGCTGATGCATACGCACGGATATTTTTCGCATGTCTCGCAGCAAACGCACGGCTCTTCATTGCATTCGGGACACGGCTCTGCGGTTTCGCCGCAATCGCACGGATATTGTTCGCATTTGCCGCACAGGTCGTCCACTACAACGAGGTCAACCTTGTCGAAGAAAAATGCGTTAGACGCATTTTGATCCGGCCGCCAAATAAAAATTCTTGCCGATAAAATTTCACCGTATGAAGCAGGGATTACAAAGTACTGTTCCAAATATGTCCACTCGTCGCTGTTGAACATAAGCGTCGCGGGATGCGGCTCGCCGCCTACTCCGGCCGCGCTGTACGCGAAACCTACTTCGCATGTGCCCTTGCCCCAAGCGCTCAGCTTATAAACCTTGCCCGACTCCATGTTTACGTGGTCGCTCGTTTGCCCGCTGTAGCCCGCGCCCGCAATAAGCTCTGCGCAGTCGCTTCCGTCATGCGAACCGCCGCGTACCAAATTTAAAGGCCGGCCGATGTTCCACCAGGGGTTAAGCGTGCCGTCCGAAAAATCGCCGTTGACAATAACGGGGAACACGAACCTTGGGACAGGCAGGGTTAAAACGCCGCGTGTGGAATCCCACAGGATGCCGCCGAACCAACTGAGGTTGCCGGGCTTTACGCCGTCCCTGCGGTCGATTTCCCAGCCCCATCCGCCGATAATGCCGGGCAGGCTGCGGTCGACAACAGACATCGGATCGTTTGTCCAATCCCAGTACATATGACTGATGCCAAACATTTTATGAACCGTTAACACATTAAGCGTAGACTTGTGTGTTCCGAGATGGCCCCAGCTTGCGCCGTATTCGCCTACCATCCACGCAAGCCCGCGGGCTTCCATCGCTTCCGCGTAAGCGATCATGCGGTCCAAATCTTCCCAGCCGTATGGATGCACGCTGTACGCCAGGTTGCCGTGGGCGGCGTTTAACGCCGGTCCCCAGTAGAGGCACGGGCTGCCAATTCCGAACGGATTTGCGGGGTTAAAACCGGACTGGCCGTAATGGTTTTCGTCCAGCACAATCAGGTTGTTGATGCCCGCGGCGCGCATCGCGCCTATGATGTGGTTGTGAACGTAATACCAAATGTCGACGTCAAGCATGTTGTCATATCCCGTACCCGGATATGTGCGCCCGTCCAATTGGTAAAAATATTCTCTCCATACATTCACCCACGCGCCGCCTCCGCCTTGGCTGGGCTCGTTCATGATGTTGAACCAAACGTACGGGTTGTCTTTATAGCGGAGCGCAAGGTCAACCCACGCCGCCGTAAACTCGTACAGCGATAACGGGCGGGCGTCACGGGGCGGGTTTAAAACGCCCGGCGTAAGCAGCGGATACGCGCCGGTGTAGTCGTGCATTTCAATTTTTATGACGACGCCCTTATCGGTAAACTTTTCGACCATATCGTCAAGGTTTTCGTAGTGCCAGTGCCTGTTTGTAACGTCGGGATGGTCGCACTGGAAGGTGCACACGGCGCGGATGATGTTAAACTGCCATGTGTCCGCAATCAAATCCACGTCCTGCAGCGCCGAGGTTGACGAGCGTCCGTTAGGCAAGCCCCACATGGCGTTGCCGTTTACGTTTACGCCTATGCCTATAAAGTCGTTGCCGTTGGGATCTAAAATGCGGCCTTCGGCGGTGGTTGCGAAGTGTTTCCGTTCGGAAACGGTCGCGTTATATGTGTAAGAAAAACCTTTATAGTTGACATGGATCGGATATGTTCCGGGCACGTCTTTATTAAAGGCGCCGCTGTCGATCATGCTTGCCGTTGCGGTAATAACACGGCTGCCGCCGTCGGAAAAATTTTCGAAAAATTTTGTCCCGGCAAAATCAAAATCCTTTTCGCCCACCCAATAATGGGTTTTTGAGGAATGGGTATACTGCGCGATGCCGACTGTGTCGAGGTCGCTTTCGATAACTTCCACATCGAAGAAAAAATCGAACCCAACATATTTGCCCATATAGGTAAGCGTAAGCGTTTGAACGCCCAATAAATATTTATCGTAGCCCGCCGCAGAAAAACCCGCCGTTCCCAAAGATACCGTAATATCTTCCGACGTGCCGTCGCTGTAAGCCACGCGGATAACCATGCCGTCTAAGTTAAGGTCGTCGCCCGCGTTAAATTTGACTTTGTTCGGCGGCGTAACGACCGTAATGCTTTCGATATTTAAAAGATCGTCGGTAATATCGACAAGCCTGACGTCCGCCACCTGCAGGTTTTCGGCGGTGTAGTTGCATATCCTGAAACGCCAAACGCCGCTTGACGGCACAATAACTTCGGCCTTGATCAATTTCCATTCGGTGTTTGTAATGCCCAGTTCAAATGCGTAAGGCAAATCAAGCCCGCGGTTGGAAGCGTCTCCCGGCCTTGGCGTGCCGATTGTCAAAAGCGAATGAGGTTCATTTGCCTTTGCCCAAAAACTGAGGCCGTAGATTTTATCCTTAGACAATTCAACGTCCTGTGTTAAAACATTCCACTCGCCTTTTTGAGACTTGATTGTGTTTACGCCGGCCGCAAAGCCGTCGATGACCCATTCAAAATCCCACAGATTTAACCATCCGGGAACGGTCACGTCTGCGTTGTGTATGCTGCTTGCGAAATCGCCGTTTATTAAAATATTAGCGCCTTCGTAAGGTTCGGGCGCGGGATCGGGGTCCGGGTCGGGATCGCTTAAATCAACGAGCCTTACGTCCGCAACGTAAAGGTTCGCGCCCGTGTTGTTCCCGATTGCCAAACGCCACACACCGTTTGCCGGCACCGTAAACTCGGCTGTTTTTATTTCCCATTCGGTGTTGCCGATGTTGTGGGACAAAATGACCG
>WRDG01000246.1 GCA_009783525.1 Defluviitaleaceae bacterium
ATATAAATTCAAATATTGTTATCTCTGCCATACCTGAAGATTTTACGGCATTGGTCATGGCAAAAATAAAACAGTTTGATGCATTTACAAAAACGGAAGCAAACTCATTTGTTTCGGTTAAGGAACAAAAAACACTCGATAGATTTTTTAGGGTATTGTTGGGTACGCTATCGGTAGCATCGGGTTTGATTTTAACCGTTTACTACTTAACCGGAAGTGAAATGGCAGTTTTTTCGCCGGTTACACTCGAAATGGTTGCCGAACGTTTTTCCTCTTTGTTACAATCGGCGGGTACGGGGATCAATGCGGTTATGTCTGGGACATACACGCAAATAATAGCAATTATTACCGGTTTGACAGCAGCATTGATGTTGATATACCGAAGAGAAAAGGAAAAAGCCCGGGCATGACCCGGTTTATTTATATTTTAGGGATAGAGACTTCATGCGACGAAACGGCGGCTTCAGTGGTATATAACGGACGAACCGTGCTTTCCGATGTAATATCGTCTCAAATTGATATACACAGGCCGTACGGCGGCGTTGTGCCGGAAATTGCTTCAAGGAACCATATTGAAAAAATAAGCTTCGTAATAAACAGTGCTTTAAGCATTTCAAATATACCGCGCTGCAAAATAGACGCCGTTGCCGTATCGAACGGGCCGGGGCTTGCAGGCGCGCTTCTTGTTGGATTATCATATGCAAAATCGTACGCTTACGCGTTGCAAAAACCATTGATAGGTGTAAATCATATTGAGGGACATATATGCTCAAATTATCTGCACAGCGAATGGGAACCCCCGTATATATGCCTTGTGGTTTCGGGTGGGCATACGCATTTGGTTTTTGCGGAAGATTACGGAAAATACCGGGTATTAGGAAAAACACGCGATGACGCTGCCGGCGAAGCTTTTGACAAAATCGCCAGAGTGTTGGGGCTGCCATACCCCGGAGGACCGGAAATTGAAAAACTTTCGGCTAACGGAAACCGGGATGCAATAAATTTTCCGAAAGCTTTTTTTAAAGATTCGTTGGATTTTAGTTTTAGCGGCTTGAAGTCCGCAGTAATGCAATATATTATAAAAACAGAAAAAAACAGCGGTTATAAACCGTGCGATGTTGCGGCCTGTTTTCAAAAAGCGGTCGTAGATGTTTTAACCGAGCGTTGTGTTGACGCTTGTAATCTATTCGGAGTAAAAAAATTGGCTGTTGCCGGAGGTGTCGCCGCTAATTCAAGTTTACGAAATAATTTACTTGATCTATGCAAAAAGCAGGGTATTGAATTGATGCTGCCCCAAATCAAATACTGCACCGACAATGCTGCAATGATAGCCAGCTGCGGTTATTACAGCGGCAAAACCGACGATTTGAACCTTAACGCTTTTCCTAACATAAGTCTATTTGAAAGTGGTGTTCTAAATGGATGACGTGACACTTTGGAGGCAATTGACGGATTCGTTGCCTGTTTTTATTTGCGTTGCAGACCCTGAAACAAATAACCCCGTATATTGCAATCATTCCGCCAACGAAATCATGCCGAAAAATGAAAAAGAAAGGCGCAGTTTAGTTGCGGAAATGTTGACGCAACCGGTGTTGATTAAGTTTTTTGCTTACCAAAATGATGGAAAATGGTTTAAATTGAGCCATACCGAATGCAAATGGAAAAACGATAAAAACATGGTTTTGATATCCGGAACTGATTATTCTGATTCGGTAAATTTAAGCGAGGTTTTAGCTGCCACCGATTATACGGACAAACTTACGGGTTTATATAACAGGCATACCGCGCTAAACCTTCTTGCAAGGCATATACGCGAGCGAGAATTATGCTCGTTTACTGTTTGTTACATCGATTTGGACGGATTGCGCGATGTAAACGAAAAAGCGGGGTATAATGAAGGAGACCGTTATATTTTAACCGTTGTAGATATTTTGCGCCGCGCAATAAGGCAAACCGATATATTCACGCGTATTGGCGGAGACGAATTCTTCTTAATTTTTCCTAAGTGCAAAACAGCGGTTATTGAAAATATAATGGAAATGGTGGAGCACAAGCTGAGCTTGGTAAACAACAGCAATGACCCAAAAACTGCCTACAGCGTTAGTTACGGCATCATGGAAATTAATATGGACGAACCAATCCACAATGAAACACCGTTTATGGACGCAGGTATGATTTTAACGAAATTGGAAAAAATGTCTCTCGAAATGAAAAAAGAAAAAAAACCGTGATTATTGACGGTTAATAAAGATTTTTGTATAATGCACGGGCAACCGGAGGTGAACTGCATGAAAAGAACATTTCAACCAAAAAAACGACAACGAAGCGTGGAACACGGATTTCGGAAACGGATGAGTACGGCAAGCGGCCGTAAGATATTACAGCTAAGACGCAAAAAAGGACGAAAAATATTAACCGCGTAATATGTATATATCTGTAAAAAGCCCGCAGCAGTGGGCTTTATTTACGTTTGTGGGGCGGCGTTCTTGGTTAATACCCAAACAATAAAAAAGACCAAGGATTTTGCTGATATATACCAAAACGGCATATCGGCGGCAAACAGACTCCTTGTCGTGTATATAAAACCGCTTGATAAATTTGATTTCGCCGGTAATAAACTTGGTGTTTCCGTAAATAAAAAAGTTGGAAAAGCGGTTAAACGGAATCGGATCAAACGAATAATTAAAGAAAGCTATAAACTTTTTGAATGCCACTTGAAATTCGGATACAGCATTATCGTTGTTGCTCGGGCAGAAGCCGGAAAAATTGACAAAGATTATTCGTTTTCACTTATAAATAAAGCTTTGTACAATTTGTTTGCGCGGCATAAAATCGTTTGTCCCTTATATATATATAAAGGGCCTTCGTTAAATACCGCTTCGCCCGAATTTTAACCTCCGTTGAAACATTCGGAAGAGTCAAAATCCGTTTCTGCTTGATAAATAGAAGTTCCCATAAGGCGGAAGGATTATGAAAAAAGCTCTGCTCATATTATTACGCGGTTATAAAAAGTGGATATCGCCCGTTCTTGGCCAACGCTGCCGTTTTTATCCGTCCTGCTCCGAATATATGTATGAAGCCGTAGAAAAATACGGTGCGTTAAAGGGTTTTTGGTTCGGAATAAAACGAATTTTGCGATGCCATCCGTTTTGCGAAGGCGGTTACGATCCGGTACCTTAATCAAGAATTATCGGGAGGAAACATTTTGAGTTTGTTACATACTGCATTTTTTTTAGGTAATGCGCAGGTGCAAAAAGATCCGGGTTTTATAGTCGGACCAATTTCAACCGTTTTTGGATTCATAATAGATTTTTTCTTCAACATCGCTTACGCATTAACCGCCAACAACTCGCTCGGGATTTCAATTATTTTACTTACAATCGTTGTACGATGCTTGATGCTGCCGCTTGGAATAAAACAGCAAAAATCCATGATTGCTATGCAAAAGTTAAACCCCGAAATACAAAAAATTAAAGCGAAGTACGGCGGAAACAAAGATCCGGAAATTCAAAAAAAGATGAACGCCGAAATGCAAGCGCTGTACGCAAAACATAAGGTTAACCCGTTAAGCG